>NZ_JBSFYC010000086.1:0-29682 GCF_053595675.1 Streptomyces sp. NPDC002446
AAGGGCACCGTGCCGGCCGTCCCGGGCATCCTCAAGGAGCTCAAGAAGCGCGGCTACACGACCCCGGCCGGCCGCGCGCCGCTGTATCGCGGGGGCGCCGGTCAGATGTGGCCGACGCCGGCGCCCGCCTCGGCGTTGGCGCCGCGCTTGGTGAAGACCGCCACGACGGCCGCGACGATCGCCACGCCGCAGGCGACCGTGAAGGCCAGCCCCATGCCGGACACGAAGGTGTCATGGGCGACGGAGGTGATCTTCTCGGCGAACTGCGGCGGGGTGCCCTTCGGGACCGGTGCGATACCGGCCGAGACGGCGTCGGACAGCTGGGACGCCTGGGCGGGCGGGACCGGCGGCAGGCCGGCCGACTTCCAGTTGACCGCCAGCTCGTTGTCCACGCGGGAGGCCATCACCGCGCCGAGCACGGCCGTACCGAGGCTGCCGCCGACCTGCATCGCGGCCTGCTGGAGACCGCCGGCGACACCGGAGAGCTCCAGCGGGGCGTTGCCGACGATGACTTCGGTGGCGCCGACCATGACCGGCGCCAGGCCCAGGCCGAGCAGGGCGAACCACACGGACATCGGGCCGGTGCCGGTGCCGGTGTCCAGGCCGGACATGCCGTACATGGCGACGGCGGTCAGGACCATGCCGCCGACCAGCGGGATGCGCGGGCCGAACTTGGTGATCAGCGCGCCGGCGAGCGGCGAGCCGACGATCATCATGCCGGTGAGGGGCAGCAGGTGCAGACCGCTGTCGACGGGGGTCATGCCGTGCACGTTCTGGAGGTAGAACGTCACGAAGAACAGGCCGCCCATGAAGGCGAAGGCCATCAGCACCATCAGGATCGTGCCCGCCGTCAGCGGCAGCGAGCGGAACATCCGCAGCGGGATGAGCGGTTCGCGGACCTTGGTCTCCAGGACGGCGAACAGGGCGAAGAGGACCACCGAGCCGATCAGGAAGCCCCAGGTCTTCGCGTCGCCCCAGCCCCACTCCGACGCCTTGATCAGCGGCCAGATCAGGCAGAACATCGCCGCGGAGAGCAGCACGATGCCCGGGATGTCGAACGAGCGCGGAGCGTTCTGCGCGCGGTGGTCCTTGAGGATCACCAGGCCCAGGACCAGGGCCAGCACGCCGACCGGGACGTTGATGAAGAACACGGACTGCCAGCTGACGTGCTCGACCAGCAGTCCGCCGACTATCGGGCCGCCGGCCGTGGAGGCGCCGATGACCATGCCCCAGATGCCGATCGCCATGTTGAGCTTCTCGGCCGGGAAGGTGGCGCGCAGCAGACCCAGCGCGGCGGGCATCAGCAGCGCACCGAACAGGCCCTGCAGCACACGGAAGACGATCACGAAGGTGACCTCGTGCGAGAAGCCGATGGCGGCGGAGGCCGCGGCGAAGCCGAGGATGCCTATGAGGAAGGTCTGGCGGTGCCCGAAGCGGTCACCGAGCTTGCCCGCCGTGATCAGCGAGACGGCCAGCGCGAGCATATAGCCGTTGGTGATCCACTGGACGTCGGCGAGCGAGGCGCCGAGGTCCTCCTTGATGGCCGGGTTGGCGATGGCGACGATCGTGCCGTCCAGGGCGACCATCATGACGCCGATGGCCACGGAGAAGAGGGTCAGCCACGGATGGCCTCGCAGCCCCTTGCGGGGCTCCGGTACGGGAAGTTCCGGCGCGGCGTCGGCTACCGGGGTCTGAGTACTCATGCGTAGAAGGCTAATGTCAGCCACTGACAGTTGACAAAGCAATTCATGAGTCGGTAACTGTCATCTCCCTCACAGGTAACCTGAGCAGCGAGAACACCGAGGAAAGGCGGCGCAGGATGGCGACCCCGACGTCGCAGACGGCCCTGCCAGGCGGCCTGCGCGAACGCAAGAAGCAGCGCACCCGCGACGCCCTGATCCGCGCGGCGCTGGAGCTGTTCACGGAGCGGGGGTACGAGGCGACCACGATCGATCAGATCGCGGAGGCGGTGGACGTCTCCCAGCGCACGTACTTCCGGTACTTCGCCAACAAGGAAGACGTCGTCTTCGCCGTCCAGGAGATGGTCGAGGCCCGCTTCCTCGACGAACTGAGGGTGCGCCCCGCGACGGAGGCCCCGCTGGCCGCGCTGCGCAGCGCGGTGATGGTGGCCTGGGACGACATCGGCAGCGCCATCGCCTCGGTGGTCCCGGTGGAACTGCACATGCGCTCCTACCAGATGATCGAGTCGACGCCCGCGCTGGTGGCCGCGCATCTGCGGCGCTCCTCCGAACTGGAGGAGCAGATAGCGCGGTTGATCGCCCGGCGCGAGAACCTGGACGTGGACACCGATCCGCGGCCGCGGGTGCTGGTCGCCGCGTTCAGCGGGGTGATGCGGGTGGCGGGCAAGGTCTGGGGCGAGGGCCAGGACTGCAGCGTGACGGCCATCCGCGAGCTGACCGAGTCCTATCTGGACCACATCCGGCCGGCGATCGACGACGACTGGCGGACGCGGCACTGAGCGCGGGCCGGCCGCCGAGGCACACCGGCAACCCCGCGTAACGGCCATCCGCCGCTGCGCAACCGATTTTCGTCCCCATGAGTCCGGTTCTGCACGACTGAGCACCGGAAATCGACGAATCATGTCCGATTTGGTCGAAATACCCATCGTGAAACGTGAGATCACTCACGGCCGGAGCAGCCGGGCTGCCACGTCTCCTAGGGTGGCTCGCGGTGACTTCCTTCCCGGGCCTCGGCCCCTCCTCCGGTTTCCTGCAGTCCACCGCATGGCGCGCGGCACTCGCCTTGGCGGTGGTGTTCGTGATGCTTGCCATGACCGGCTGGACCGCCGTCAGAGGAACCAAGGAAGACGCCAACCCGCTGGCCACCGCCAAGGACGCCTGGAAGCACGCCAGTTTCCTCGGGCGCCCGCTGCCCGACCCCGACGGCCGGCCGGCCGCGCTCCGGGCCTTCTTCGCCACCCTCAGCCGCGCCGAGCAGCAGCAGCTCGCCGCCCGCTACCCGCTGGCCGTCGGCAACATGGGCGGCGCCCCCGCCCCCCTGCGCTACCGCGCCAACAAGAAGGCGATCGACGACGCCCGCGCCGTCGAGAAACGGCGCATGACCGACCACCGGCTCACCCCCGTCGGCCGCCAGGAGGCGCGCCGGCTGATGCACCGCCTCGAGTCGCTGATGAGCCCCGGCCGGCAGATCCTGGCCTTCGACCCGGCCTCCGGCGGCCGGGTCGCCGAGGTCTTCGGCAACCTCCCGGCGGCGGACCGGGTCTCGGTCGTGGTCCCCGGCGTGGACACCAACCTCACGACCTTCGAGCGCACCGCGCGGGCCACCAGCGCCCCCGTCGGCATGGCACGCGCCCTCTACGGCGCCGAGCGGGACATCCGCCCGGGCACGCGCACCGCGGTGATCGCCTGGGCCGACTACACCTCGCCGTCCGGACTGGGCGTCGAGGCCGCCACCGGGCAGCTCGCCGAGGCCGGCGCGATCCGGCTGCGCGCCCTGGTGAAGTCGCTGTCGTCCGCCGACGCCGTCTCGCTGTTCTGCCACAGCTACGGCTCCGTGGTGTGCGGCGTCGCCGCCCGTGACCTGCCGTCCAACGTGGCGGACATCGCCGTGGCGGGCAGCCCCGGCATGCGCGCCGGGAACCTGTCCGGGCTGGGCACCCACGCCCGGGTATGGGCGATGCGGGACTCCGACGACTGGATCCAGGACGTGCCGTACCTGGAGGTCGGCGGGCTCGGCCACGGCGCCGACCCGGTCGATCCGTCCTTCGGGTCGCGGATCCTGTCCGCCGACGGCGCCGTCGGACACGCCGGCTACTTCACGCCCGGCACCCGCAGCCTGCGCAACTTCGCGCTGGTCGGCGTCGGTGCGATCGGCTCGGTGGACTGCGCCGCGGACGATCCGTACTGCAGCACCGAGCCGGCCTGACCGCCGGACCGCGGCACCGCCGGCGGCCGCGGGCAGGGCCCGGCGCCCGGGGACGGGCCCTGCCCGCGGGAACCGCGCCCGGTACTGCGGGCGTCAACGGGGCAAGGACGGAGCGGGTGACCGCGGGGCGTGACGACGCGGCCCCGGACAGACACCCCCAGGTGTCCGGAAGGGGGACGGGCGGGCAACCGCCCGCATACGATGAGCCGCATGGGTGATGTGCTGGCCGGTTTTCACGCCGTCTGGGAGTTCGACACCGACTCCGTACTCATCCGCTTCGAACGGGGGATCCGCAGGCCGAAGCTGTTCCAGGCGCTCGGCGAGCGACGCATTCCGTACGAGGCGCTGAGCGCTGTCGAGGTGACCGAGGGCAGACGTGGCACGGTGGTGCTGCACGCCGTGCCACGGCACGGCGCCGATCCGCTGATGGAGGCGGCGAACGGGCAGCTCAAGGAGGACGCCGATCCGTACCGGCTGGTGCTGCCGGCCGAGCGCCAGACGCTCGCCGAGTACTACGCCGACGAGCTGCGCACGGCGCTGGGTCCCGATGCCAAGGAGCCCGCCGACCGCCATCTGGTGGCCGCGCCGGAGCCCCCGCTGCACTTCAAGGCGTACGACGGCAAGGCGTCCTTCGACGGCCGGTCGGTCGCCTTCCGCTGGTTCTGGACGGGCGCGTCGTCGGCGAAGTGGAAGTGCGGCGACCAGACCTTCACGGTCGGCGAGCTGGCCGGGGTGGAGTGGCGCTCGCCGGAGATCTTCAACGGCTATCTGCGGCTGCTGGAGCGCGGGTCCCGCGAGGCGGCGGCCGGCGAGGCGGACCAGGACCCGGCCGCCGTGGTGTTCGGTCTGGGCTACGGCCCCGTCCACGAGTCGCTGCCGTTCGCGGCCTCCGTGCTGCAGGCCGTCCGTGCCGTCGAGCCGGCGCGGGAGACGCCGGACGGCGAGCCGGTGCGCCGGCGGACCGGGGACGCGCGCCGGGACCCGGCGGACATCGCGGACCGGATACGGCACCTCGGCGAGCTGCACGACGCGGGGCTGCTGACGGACGACGAGTTCAGCGTGAAGAAGGCCGAGCTGCTGGCGGAGCTGTGAGCGGAGCTGTGAGGCGGCGCCGTCCGGCTTCGGCGAGCGCCCGGTGCCGGCGCCGGTGCCGGCCGGCCTCGGCGAGCGCCCGCTGCCGGTGCCGGCGCCGTCCGGGGACCTCATACCGTGGTACGGGGTGCAGGCCCGCACCACGGTATGACGCCCCGGTGGCCACGCTCCGCTTACATTGAGTCCGCGATGAACGGACCATCCCTGCCCCCGCCGCCCGAACCGGCCCCCGGCCCCGAGCGCCCGCCGCTCCGTACGAGGGCGCTGCGCGCCGCGGGGCAGGCGCTGCGCGTCCTCGCCGTCGAGCTCGGCACCCCGACCGAGCCCGGCACCCCGCTCCTGGCCAGTGTCCAGAGCCCCTGGCTGCGCCGCCTGCCGTACCTCGTGGCGTGCCTGTTCACGGTGGTCCTGCTGCCGGTGGGCGTCAATCTCCTCGGCAGCGAGTACGGCCTGAACGGCGGCCTGGCCGGGGCGCTCGCCACCGCGCAGTCCGTGCCGCTGCTGCTCGCGGTCAGCCGGCCCCTGCAGGCCTGGTGGGTGATCTTCGCGGCCGATGTGGTGGGCGCCCTGGCGCTCACCTACGTCGACGGTGTCGCGGGCCGCCCCTGGCCCTGGCCGCCCACGGTGATCGTCGGCTATCTCGCGCTGATGCTGGCGCTGTCCCTGCGCGAGCGCCGCCGCACCCTGATCGCCGTGTGGCTGACGACCGGTGCGGTGGGCATCCTCTTCGAGCCGATCTCCCCCGACCGCGTCCAGAGCACCTGGGTGCTGCTGTTCGTGCTCTCCGGCGTGATGCTGCTGATGGGCGCCACGCTGCGGGAACGCGGCGACGCCCAGCGGAAGTTGATCGAGCAGGAGACCATCAGCGAGGCCGAGCGGGCCCGCCGTACGCTGCTGGAGGAGCGCACCCGTATCGCCCGTGAGCTGCACGACGTCGTCGCCCACCACATGTCGGTGATCACGGTCCAGGCCGACAGCGCCCCCTACCGGATCGGCGGGCTCCCCAAGGAGGCGCAGGACGAGTTCGGGGCGATCGCCGCGAGCGCGCGGGAGTCCCTGGCCGAGATGCGCCGGCTGCTCGGGGTGCTGCGCAGCGAGGAGACAGAGCGTCAGGGCGGCCCGGAGAAGGCCCCGCAGCCCGGGATCGGCATGCTCCCGAAGCTGGTCGAGGCCACCGTACGGGCCGGTGTGCCGGTCGAGTTGAGGCTGCCCGAGGAGAGGGCGGCGCTCGAACCGGCGGTGGATCTGTCCGCGTACCGCATCGTGCAGGAGGCGCTGGCCAACGTGGTGCGGCATGCGCCGGGCGCCGCGACACGGGTGTCGGTGACGACGACGGCGGACGGCTCACGGCTGACGCTGCTGATCGTCAACTCCGCGCCGCCCGCGCCGTCCGCGCCGCTGGAGACCACCGGAACCGGCCATGGCCTGATCGGTATGCGGGAACGGGTGCGGCTGGTGGGCGGCTCGCTCGACACCGGGCCGCTGCCCGACGGCGGCTTCCGGGTCGCCGCGCAGCTCCCCCTCTCCCCACCGCCCTCCCCCGCCTCTCCCCTCCCAGCGAAGGATGCCGACTCCGCATGACCACGCGCGTGATCATCGTCGACGACCAGGCCATGGTGCGTGCGGGGTTCGCCGCGCTGCTCGCCGCACAGAGCGACATCGACGTGGTGGGCGATGCGCCGGACGGCGCGCAGGGGGTGGAGCTGAGCCGCCGGACGCACCCCGATGTGGTGCTGATGGACGTCCGGATGCCGGAGATGGACGGGCTGGAGGCCGCCCGCCGGCTGCTCGATCCGCCCGCCGGCGTCACCCACCGCCCGAAGGTGCTGATGCTGACCACCTTCGACGTCGACGACTACGTCTACGAAGCGCTGCGCGCGGGCGCCTCGGGGTTCCTGCTCAAGGACGCCCCGCCGGCGGACCTGATCTCCGCGGTGCGGGTCGTGGCGGCCGGAGAGGCGCTGCTCGCACCGTCCGTGACCCGGCGGCTGATCGCCGACTTCGCCCGGCGCCCGGCCCCCCGCAGGGACCGCGCCTCGCTCCGGCTGAACGGCCTCACCCCGCGCGAGACGGAGGTGCTGGAGCTGATCGCCCGCGGCCTGTCGAACCAGGAGATCGCCGACGCGCTGATCCTCGCGGAGCAGACCGTGAAGACCCATATCGGCCGCGTGCTCGCCAAGTTGGAGCTGCGGGACCGGGCCCAGGCCGTGATCTTCGCGTACGAGTCGGGGCTGGTGTCCCCCGGGGAGCGGTGACGACGCCCGCTCCTTCCTGACGCCCGCTCCTTCCTGACGCCCGCTCCTTCGTGAGGACGAGCGGCGGCTCCCACCCCCTACCCCGGTATCACCCGGGAGTTGGCTCCCCGGTGTGATGCCGCGTCATACACCTGCTTCCTACGTTTCCCTCCGCCACACCAACGGGAGAGGGAGACACCACCATGTCCGTGCTGCGCACCGTCGTCGGACGCGGCCGGCGCACGCTCATCGGGGCCGCGCTCGCGGTGACCGTGGCCGCCGGCACCGGCGGCTGGGCGGCCGGTACCGCACAGACCGCCGTCACCGGACCCGCGCCCGGCGCCGCCGCCTGGCGCGCCGACCACACCCTCGGCGTCCGGCTGCCGGACCCGGCGAGCGCCCGACCGGCCGAGGTCGCCCGCTTCTTCGCCTCGCTGACCGGCGCCCAGCGGCATGCGCTCGCCACCCGGCATCCGCTGACCGTGGGCAACCTCGACGGTGCGCCCGTCGCCCTGCGGTACGAGGCCAACTCCCGTGCCCTCAAGGCGGAACGGGACCGCCAGCTGGCCCGCAGCACCGACCCGGCCGGCACCCTCCAGGACCACCGGCAGGCCAGGAAGGCGGCCGACCGCTGCGCCGCACTGCTCGCGCCCGGACGGCAGATCCTCGCCTTCGACCCGCGCGGCCGCGGCCAAGTGGCCGAGGTGCACGGTGACCTGACGACCGCCGAGCGCACCGCCGTGCTCGTACCGGGCTCGGACATCGACCTGGCGTCGTTCGACCGCAGGACGGACCCGTACGGCACCCCCACCGGGATGGCCAGGTCGCTGCGGGCCCAACTGGCCGCCGACGCGCCCACGACGCGTACCGCGGTCATCGCCTGGGCCGGGTACACCACTCCGGTCGGCATCGGTCCGGACGCCGCCACCGGGCGGCTCGCCGAAGCCGGTGCGCCGCGGCTGGCCCGCTTCCTGTCCGGGCTGACCGCCACCGGCGCCCCCGCCCCGGCCGTGCTGTGCCACAGCTACGGCTCGGTGGTCTGCGGGCTGGCCGCACCGCACCTGGCGCGCGGCGGCATCGCCGACCTGGTCGTGTTCGGCTCCCCCGGTATGCGCCAGGACAGCGCCGCGGAGCTGCGCTCACCGGCGCGGGTCTGGGCGGCGCGGGACGCCTCCGACTGGATCGGCGACGTCCCCCACGTCGAGCTGCTGGGCCTGGGGCACGGCACGGACCCGACCGACCCCGGCTTCGGCGCCCGCCATGTCTCCGCGGAGCGGGCCGAGGGCCACACCGGCTACTTCGCGCCCGGTACGGACTCCCTGCACCACTTCGCGGCCATCGTGCTGGGCCGCTACGGCGACGTGCACTGACGCCGCACCCGGCCGGTGCCCCGGCCGCGGCCCCCTCACCCGGTTCACGGACTCACGGACTCAAGGACGCCTCATGGACACCGCATTGCTCGCGCCCCTTCGCGGCGCGGCCCGCAGGACGGTCCGCGCCGTCGAGGAACGCACGCCCGCGGACCGCGACCGGGCGATCGACGGGCTGCGCGCCCTGGCGCTGCTCGCCGTACCCACCGGCCACTGGCTGCTCGGCGGGTTCAGCCGCGACGCCGACGGCGCGCTGCACAACGCCAGCCCGCTGACCGCCTTCGGCTTTCTCTCGCCCGCCAGTTGGGCGCTGCAGATGCTCGGCGTCTTCTTCCTGGTCGGCGGCTATGCATCGGTGCTGTCCTTCCGGCGCGCGAAGGAGCGGGGCGGGTCCGCCGGCGGCTGGCTGCGCGGCCGGCTCGTCCGGCTGGGGCGCCCGGTGCTCGGGGTGACGGCCGTATGGGCGGCGCTGCTGCCGCTCCTGTACGGCCTGGGCGTGCCGGAGGCGACGCTGCGGACCGGGGCGACACTGGTGATCCAGCCGCTGTGGTTCGTCGGCGTCTACGCGGTGATCACCGCGCTGACGCCGTACTGCGTCCGCGCGGCACGGCGGATGGGCGCCTGGGCCTCGGCGCCGCTCCTGGGGGCCGTGGCGGCGGTGGACTTCCTGCGCTACGGGCCCCTCGCGTCCGGCATGCCGTCCTGGCTGAGCCTGCTGAACCTGCTCCCCGGCTGGATGTTCGCCTACCAGCTCGGGGTCTGCTGGGGCGAGCGGCGGCTCGGCAGGCACGCGGCCTGGGCGCTGCTGCTCGGCGGGGCCGCGCTGTTCGCCGCGCTGCTGCTGTTCTTCCACTACCCGGCGAGCATGGTCGGCGTGCCCGGCCAGGACCGTACGAACTCCCATCCGCCGTCGCTCCTGGTCCTGGCCCTGGCCGCGGCCCAGTCCGGCGCCGCGGTCCTGCTCCGCGACCGGCTCGCCCGGATCCTGCGGCGGCCCGCGCTGTGGGCACCGGTCGTGATCGTCAACCTCTCCGCGATGACGATCCTGTGCTGGCATCAGACGGCGCTGCTGGCGGCCGCCGTGCCAGCGTCCTTCCTGGGCCCGGTGCCGGGCCTGACCGTCGCGCCCGACACGCTCGGCTGGCTCCTGGCCCGGGCCGCCTGGCTGCCGGTCTTCGCCGTGGCCCTGCTGGCGATCGCCCGCACGACCCGCCGCTTCGAGGCACCCTGGACCGGCGTCACCCGGGCACGGCGGGCGCTGGCGGGGGTCCTGGCGGCCGGGTTCGCGCTCTTCGCGCTGGGGGTGGCGTAGGGCGGGGGGTGGGGGCCCGTTGGGGGGTGGCGGGGGTCGTGGGGGTGGCCCGCAGGGGGTAGGCGAACAGATCCCTTAGGGGTTGCGGGCGCCCCCTGCGGGGCCACAACGCGGCGGGCGCGGGGGATATTCCGGCAGCGCCCCCTACCCCCCTCCCGCTACTCCCGCCCCGCCGACGTGAACGACATGTCCGCGTAGCGCGCGCCCGCCACCTGACCCGCGATCGGCTCCAGCAGGGCCAGCTCCTGCTCGGTCAGGTGGATGCGGGTGGCGGCGGTGTTCTCCTCGACGCGGGTGCGCCTGCGGGTGCCGGGGATCGGCACGACGGCCAGGCCGTACGCGGCGGCCTGCTGCTGGACCCAGGCCAGCGCTATCTGGCCGGGGGTCGCGCCACGGTCCTCGGCGATCTTGCGAATGGGCTCCAGCAGCGCGGCGTTGGCGGCCGCGTTGTCGCCGGTGAACCGCGGCTGCTGGCGGCGGAAGTCGTCCGCGCCCAGCTCCTTGTCGGCGCTGACGAACGCACCGGTGAGGAAGCCCCGGCCGAGCGGCGAGTACGGGACCAGGCCGACGCCGAGCTCGGCGGCCGCCGGCACCACGCCGTTCTCGATGTCCCGGCTGAACAGCGACCACTCGGACTGCAGCGCCGCGATCGGGTGCACGGCCTGCGCCGCGCGCAGTTCGGGGCCGGTGACCTCGCTCAGCCCGAGGTGCTTGACCTTGCCCTCGGCGACCAGCTCGGCCATCGCACCGACCGTCTCCTCGATCGGGACGTGCACATCCCGCCGGTGCATGTAGTACAGGTCGATCTCGTCCACGCCCAGGCGCCGGAGGCTGCCCTCGACGGCCTGGCGGATGTAGGCCCGGTCGTTGCGGATGATCCGCTTGGCCGGGTCGTCCGGGTCGAGCGCTATCGCGAACTTGGTGGCGAGCACGACCTCGTCGCGGTGCGCCTGGACGAACGGGGCGATGAACTTCTCGTTCTCCCCCATGCCGTACATGTCGGCGGTGTCGTAGAGCGTCACGCCCAGCTCCAGCGCGCGCTCCAGCGTGGCCCGCGCCTCGTCGGCGTCCGTCGGGCCGTAGGCGAAGCTCATGCCCATACAGCCCAGGCCCTGCACCCCGACCCGGGGGCCGCCGGTGCCCAGCTCGACCGTCTCGATCTTCTCGCTGCTCATGACCTCAGAACCTCTCGGACGCCCGGCGGGCGTCGGCATAGATGTCGATCTTGTAGTCGAGTACGTCCAGGGTGGCTTGGAGCTCCGCTATCCGCTGCCGTACGTCCTCACGGTGCGCGGTCAGCAGCCGCTCCCGCTCGGCGAAGGTGCGCTCGCCGGCCCGCACCAGCTCGGCGTAGCGGACCATGTCCGCGACCGGCATACCGGTCAGCCGCAGCCTGGCGACCAGGCTGAGCCAGTCCAGATCGCGGTTGGTGAAGCGGCGCTGCCCGGTGTGCGTACGGTCCACGTGCGGCATCAGGCCGATCCGCTCGTACCAGCGCAGGGTGTGGGCGCTGAGGCCGGTGTGCTCGGCGACCTCGCTGATCGTGTACTGGTCGCGGCCGGCGGGCCGCGGGTGAGCCGGCGCGGTGCCGCAGGACCGCACCCTCCCCGGTCGTCCGCCGGCCACGGCCACGCCGCTCGTGGCCGGTTCGCTCTGCGTCACCGTCATGCCCCGTCTCCCCTGTTCGCCGGACGTCGCCCGGCGCTCTCGCCGGATGCCCTCTCGACGTCCACAACGCTAGAGACTTCGAGTGCACTCCAAGCAAGCGCCGGTCCCACGCAGACTTGACCGGAATTTGGGACCGTTAGGCTCGTGGGCATGCAGAGCCTCCGGATGATCGAGAACTGGCCGGTGCCCACCGCCGCGGCCGCCGTGGTGCGTGCCGACGGCGCGGTGGCCGGCTCCTGCGGCCCCCTGGAGCAGCGGTTTCCGCTCGCGTCGGTGACCAAGCCGCTGGCCGCGTACGCCGCGCTGCTGGCCGTCGAGGAGGGCGCGATCGAGCTGGACGAACCGGCCGGACCCGAGGGGTCCACGGTGCGTCACCTTCTCGCGCACACCTCGGGGCTGGCCTTCGACGAGCAGCGCACGATGGCCGAGCCGGGCACCCGCAGGATCTACTCCAACGCCGGTTTCGAGGCGCTGGGCGACCACATAGCCAAGGCGACCGACATCCCCTTCGCGCAGTATCTGCACGAGGCGGTGCTCGAACCGCTCGGCATGACCGCGACCGAGCTGCCCGGCTCGCCCGCCAAGGACGGCCTCTCCACGGTCGCCGACCTGATCCGCTTCGCGGCCGAGCTGCAGGCGCCGCGGCTGCTCGCGCCGCAGACGCTCGCGGAGGCGACGCGGGTGGTCTTCCCCGGGCTGACGGGTGTGCTGCCCGGCTACGGCCACCAGAAGCCCAACGACTGGGGGCTGGGCTTCGAGATCCGGGACGGGAAGTCGCCGCACTGGACGGGCGCCCTGTCCTCGCCGCGCACCTTCGGGCACTTCGGGCAGTCCGGCACCTTCCTGTGGGTGGACCCGGACGCCCGGGCCGCCTGTGTGGCGCTGAGCGACCGGGCCTTCGGGCCGTGGGCGGTCGAGGTCTGGCCGAAGCTGACCGACGCGGTGCTGGCCGAGCTGGCGCAGCCGGCCTGAGGGTCCCGTACGGCGCCGCGCGCGGGCACCCGGCATCCGGGCCCGCCCGGCCGGCTCACGCGAGGGGCGGCTCCGCCGCCATCTCCCACACCAGGCACTCCGACGCCGTCAGGCCCGTCAGCTCCAGGCCCGCCCCGTCGGTGATCCGCGCCGCGTCGCCCGCCCGGAGGTCCAGCTCCCCGAGCCGCACCGCGCCCCGCACCACATGCACATAGGCCCGTGCGGCGTCCGGGACGGCGGTGCGCTCGCCGCCGGCCAGGCGCCGCACATGCAGCAGGGCGCCGGCCCGCGGGACCGCGTACGGGGTGCTGTCGGCGATGCCGCGCACCACCTCGTACGACGGCTCGCCTCCGAACCGTGCCGGCGCCAGCCACATCTGGACGAAGCGCAGCGGCCGGTCGCCGTCGTTGCGCTCCACGTGCCGTACGCCGCCCGCCGAGCTGAGCCGCTGGAGATCGCCGGGGCGTACGGTGGTCTCGTGGCCGGCCGAGTCGCGGTGGGTCAGCTCGCCCTCGATCACCCAGGTCACGATCTCGGTGTCGCGGTGCGGGTGCTCGTCGAAGCCGGCACCGGCCGCGAGGTGCTCCTCGTTGCACGCGATCAGCGCCCCGAAGCGCAGGTTGTCCGGGTCGAAGTGGGGACCGAACGAGAACGCGTGCAGCGACTCGATCCCGGCGTCCGGATCGCCGCCCCGATAGCGCTGTGGGCCCCTGCGCACCTGAGTCATCGGCCCACCGTAGCCCCCGCCCCCGCACCTCCTCGCCCCGATAGTGCAGGCTTGTCCCGTGTCTGAACCCGCATCGCGCGACGCGCACCCGCACTCCGCGACCCTCCGGCGCCTGGAGAACTCGTCCGGCAAACTGGCCGCCGCGGCCATCGCCCGTATGGACGCCACGCTGCCGTGGTACCGCGCGATGCCACCGGAGAACCGTTCCTGGATCGGCCTGGTCGCCCAGGCCGGTATCGCCGCCTTCACCGAGTGGTTCAGGCATCCGGAGACCCCGCAGGCGATCAGCACCGATGTCTTCGGTACGGCGCCGCGCGAGCTGACCCGGGCGATCACGCTGCGCCAGACCGTGGAGATGGTCCGCACGACCATCGAGGTCATGGAGGCGGCCATCGACGACGTCGCGGCCCCCGGGGACGAGTCGGTGCTGCGCGAGGCGCTGCTGGTCTACGCCCGGGAGATCGCCTTCGCCACCGCCCAGGTGTACGCGCAGGCCGCCGAGGCGCGCGGCGCGTGGGACGCCCGGCTGGAGTCGCTGGTGGTGAACGCGGTGCTCTCGGGCGAGGCGGACGAGGGCGCGGTCTCGCGGGCCGCGGCACTGGGCTGGAACTCCCCGGAGCATGTGTGCGTGGTGCTGGGCACCGCGCCGGACGGGGACAGCGAGCTGACCGTGGAGGCGATCCGGCGGGCCGCCCGGCACGCCAAGCTGCAGGTGCTCACCGGTGTGCTGGGCTCGCGCCTAGTGGTGATCGCGGGCGGCTCGGACAATCCGCTCAAGGCGGCGAAGGCGCTGATCGGCCCGTATGCGGCCGGTCCGGTGGTGGCCGGTCCGGTGGTCTCGGACCTGCTGGCCGCGACCCGGTCCGCGCAGGCCGCGGCCGCCGGGCTGCGGGCCTGCGCGGCCTGGCCCGACGCCCCGCGCCCCGTCCTCGCGGACGACCTGCTGCCGGAGCGCGCGATGGCCTCGGACCCGGTCGCCCGGGACCAGCTGGTGGAGGAGATCTACAGACCGCTGGAGGAGGCGGGGTCGGCCCTTCTGGAGACGCTGAGCGTCTATCTGGAGCAGGCGAGCAGCCTGGAGGGCGCCGCCCGGATGCTGTTCGTCCACCCCAACACCGTGCGCTATCGGCTGCGACGTGTGACGGACGTCACCGGCTGGTCACCCTCCGATGTCCGCTCGGCGTTCACGCTCCGTATCGCGCTGATTCTGGGGCGTCTGGCTGACGGTGAGGCTCAAGCCTAGACTTTTGTCGGAGACCAACAATTCCCCCGATGGTTCTTCGTCCTTGTCCCCACGGGCGGGCGGAACCACCCACAAGAGAGAGTGTGAGGGTGCTCGTACTCGTCGCTCCCGGCCAAGGCGCTCAGACGCCCGGCTTCCTGACCCCCTGGCTCGACCTCCCCGGTGTCGAAGACCGGCTCCGTGAGTGGTCGGCAGCCATCGACCTGGACCTGGTTCACTACGGCACGAAGGCCGACGAGGAGGAGATCCGCGACACGGCGGTGGCCCAGCCCCTGCTGGTGGCGTCCGCCCTGATCTCCGCCCGCCGGCTGTTCGCGACCGCCGACGACTTCGCCGCGCAGGTCGGCGTGGCGGCCGGCCACAGCGTCGGTGAGCTCGCCGCCGCCGCGCTGACCGGAGTGGTCTCCGACGAGGCCGCGATGAAGCTGGTGCGCCGCCGCGGCCAGGCGATGGCCGAGGCCGCCGCCGTCACCGAGACCGGCATGGCCGCGCTGCTGGGCGGCGAGGAGTCGGTCGTCATCCCGCATCTGGAGCGGCTGGGCCTGACCCCGGCGAACGTCAACGGCGCCGGCCAGATCGTCGCCGCGGGCACCTCCGAGCAGATCGCCGCGCTGGTCGAGAACAAGCCGGAGGGCACCCGCCGGGTCGTACCGCTGAAGGTGGCCGGCGCGTTCCATACTCACCACATGGCACCCGCCGTCTCGGCCCTGGAGTCCGCGACCACCCAGCTGTCGGTCGCCGATCCGCACACCCGTTACGTCTCCAACAAGGACGGGCAGCTGGTCTCCTCCGGCCAGGAACTGGTGCAGCGGCTGGTCGGCCAGGTGGCCAACCCCGTGCGCTGGGACCTGTGCATGGAGACCTTCAAGGAACTCGGCGTCACCGCGCTCATCGAGGCCGCCCCCGGCGGCACGCTCACCGGCCTGGCCAAGCGGGCGCTGCCCGGTGTGCGGACGCTCGCCCTCAAGACGCCCGACGACCTCGACGCGGCCCGCGAGCTGATCGCCGAAGCGGGATCGGTCGTCTCCGCAGCAGGCTCTGCACCGGCCGAATAGGAGTCCGAAGCGCATGACCTCGAAGATCAAACCCTCGAAGGGCGTCCCGTACGCGCGGATCATGGGTGTCGGCGGCTACCGCCCGACCCGTGTCGTGCCCAACGAGGAGATCCTCAAGCACATCGACTCGTCCGACGAGTGGATCCGTTCGCGGTCCGGCATCGCGACCCGCCACTGGGCGGGTCCCGACGAGACGGTCGCGACGATGTCGATCGAGGCGTCCGGCAAGGCGATCGCCGACGCCGGCATCACGCCCGAGCAGATCGGCGCCGTGATCGTCTCCACGGTCTCGCACTTCAAGCAGACCCCGGCCGTCGCGACGGAGATCGCGCACCGCATCGGCGCCGGCAAGCCGGCCGCCTTCGACATCTCGGCGGGCTGCGCGGGCTTCGGCTACGCGCTGACCCTGGCCAAGGGCATGGTGGTCGAGGGCAGTGCGGAGTACGTCCTGGTCATCGGTGTCGAGCGGCTCTCGGACCTGACCGACCTGGAGGACCGCGCGACGGCCTTCCTCTTCGGCGACGGCGCCGGCGCGGTGATCGTCGGCCCGGCCAAGGAGCCGGCGATCGGCCCGACGGTCTGGGGGTCGGAGGGCGACAAGTCCGAGACCATCAAGCAGACCCTCGGCTGGGACGTCTACCGCTCCACCCCGCTCCCCGGAGGCGACGGCCCCGAAGCGCGCCCCGCCCTGGAGGAGATCCGTTACCCCGCCATCACGCAGGAGGGCCAAGCGGTCTTCCGGTGGGCGGTGTTCGAGATGGCGAAGGTCGCCCAGCAGGCACTGGACGCGGCCGGGGTCAGCCCGGACGACCTGGACGTCTTCATCCCGCACCAGGCCAACATGCGGATCATCGACTCGATGGTGAAGACTCTGAAGCTGCCGGAGAGCGTGACGGTCGCCCGCGACGTGGAGACCACCGGCAACACCTCGGCCGCCTCCATTCCGCTCGCCATGGAGCGGCTGTTGGCGACCGGTCAGGCCAAGAGCGGCGACACCGCGCTGGTCATCGGCTTCGGGGCGGGTCTCGTCTACGCCGCGACGGTCGTTACCCTCCCCTAGGCAAGATCTGCGCAGCGCCGACCTCTCCGGATGCGTCGGCCGCCGCATGGATCTTCACCGCAAGTAACGCAGTTTCCCTTTAAAATGACCGAAGGAGCGCCATCATGGCCGCCACTCAGGAAGAGATCGTCAAGGGTCTCGCCGAGATCGTGAACGAGATCGCCGGGATCCCGACCGAGGACGTCCAGGTGGACAAGTCCTTCACCGACGACCTGGACGTCGACTCGCTGTCCATGGTCGAGGTCGTCGTCGCCGCCGAAGAGCGCTTCGACGTGAAGATCCCGGACGACGACGTCAAGAACCTCAAGACGGTCGGCGACGCGACCGACTACATCCTCAAGCACCAGAGCTGATCCAGCTCCTGCGCATGTCGCCACCCCGCGGTGGCGCCGTCGATTCAGACCCCTCTACCCGTGGAGTAAGAATTCCCGTGAACGCGACCAATCGCACCGTGGTCGTCACCGGTATCGGCGCAACCACACCGCTGGGTGGCGACAGCGCTTCGACCTGGGAGGCACTGCTCGCCGGACGCTCCGGTGTCAGCACGCTCGACCAGGACTGGGCCGCCGACATGCCCGTCCGGATCGCCGCTCAGGCGGCCGTGGACCCGTCGGAGGTCCTCCCCCGGGCACAGGCCCGCAAGCTGGACCGCTCGGCGCAGTTCGCGCTGATCGCGGCCCGCGAGGCCTGGGCCGACGCCGGTTTCACCGCCAAGGCCGGTGAGCCCGACGCGGCCGCCGGTGCGGCGGGCTCGGTCAACCCCGACCGGCTCGGCACCGTCATCGCCTCCGGTATCGGCGGTGTGACCACCCTGCTCGGCCAGTACGACATCCTCAAGGAGAAGGGCGTCCGCCGCGTCTCTCCGCACACGGTGCCGATGCTGATGCCCAACGGACCGTCCGCCAACGTCGGCCTGGACGTGAACGCCCGCGCGGGTGTGCACACCCCGGTCAGCGCCTGTGCGTCCGGCTCCGAGGCGATCGGCTACGCCATCGAGATGATCCGTACGGGCCGTGCCGACATCGTCGTCGCGGGCGGTACGGAGGCGGCCATCCACCCGCTGCCGATCGCCGCGTTCGGCAACATGATGGCGATGTCGAAGAACAACGAGGACCCCGAGGGCGCTTCCCGCCCCTTCGACGTCGCACGCAACGGCTTCGTCATGGGTGAGGGCGCGGGCGTCATCGTCCTGGAGTCGGCCGAGCACGCCGCCAGGCGCGGCGCCAGGGTCTACGCCGAGGCCGTCGGCCAGGGCATCTCCGCCGACAGCCACGACATCGTGCAGCCCGAGCCGTCCGGCAACGGCATCGCGCACGCGCTGCAGAACCTGCTCGACGCGACCGACCTCGACCCGGCGGAGATCGTGCACGTCAACGCGCACGCCACCTCGACCCCGCAGGGCGACCTGGCCGAACTGAAGGCGCTGCGCAAGGTCTTCGGCGACGACACCGACCACATGGCGGTCTCCGCCACGAAGTCGATGACCGGCCACCTCCTGGGCGGCGCCGGCGGTATCGAGACGGTCGCCTCGATCCTGGCGCTGTACCACCGGACGGCTCCTCCGACGATCAACATCGACGAGCTCGACCCGGAGGCCGACGCGGACGTCGTCCGCGGCGAGGCCCGCAAGCTGCCCGCCGAGGGCCGGATCGCGGCCCTGAACGACTCGTTCGGCTTCGGCGGCCACAACGTGGTGCTCGCCTTCCGCACGGTCTGACACCTGCGCCACACACGCCGAGGGCCCGTCCGGTGAGCTGCACCGGGCGGGCCCTCGGCGTGTCCGCGCGGGGTGCTTCCCGGACAGGTTCCGGGCGGATTTCAGCCGCAGATACGGCAGGCCGAGCACCGGGACTGCCGACGGGAGGTCAACTCGCCCTTCGCGGCCGGTGCCTTGGTGCGGCGGCCGCCGAGCGGGCGTCAGACGACCCGGCGGAGCCGGCGGACCGGCGCCGCGCTCCTCAGACGACCTGGTGCAGCCAGCGCACCGGGGCGCCCTCGCCGGCGTACCGGAACGGCTCCAGTTCGTCGTCCCAGGGCTTGCCGAGCAGCTTGGCGACCTCGGCGGCCAGCTCGGTCTCACCGCGCGCGGCGCGGGCGACCGCGGCGCGCAGCCGGTCCTCGGGGATCAGGATGTCGCCGTGGATGCCCGTGACGGCGTGGAAGATGCCCAGGTCGGGGGTGGAGCTGTAGCGCTCGCCCTCGGCGGTGGAGCAGGGTTCCGCGGTCACCTCGAAGCGCAGCAGATGCCAGCCGCGCAGCGCGGAGGCCAGCTTGGAGGCCGTACCGACCTCGCCCTGCCAGGAGAACTCGGCTCTCCAGGTGCCCGGGGACGCCGGCTGGCGGATCCAGTCGAGGTTGACGCGCACACCGAGGACGCCCGCCACGGCCCATTCGACGTGCGGGCACAGCGCGCGCGGAGCGGAGTGGACGTACAGAACTCCACGTGTCGTCACCGGGACCTCCAGTGCGGTTCGAGGTTCGCCTTCCCCAGCGGCCTCGTGCCCGTTCCGGTTGCGGCCGGGACAGTTGCCATTCTGCCCCAGTGATCACTTCGGCACCAGCATGCGAGGTGACCTACAGTAAACACCATTAGGCGGAATTTGCCGCAAAAGGGACAGGAAATGACGTGATGTAATTTGTCTGTGCCGACTGCACTTGCCACTTTGGGTCACCGCCCGGCAGGCACGGGGCAAAGCTACCGCGCGGTCCCGGGCGAGGGGGTGACGTACCGTCGGTACCCGAAGAGATATCACTCGCACGCCGGAGGGGACAGGGGATGAAGCAGATCGGCCGGCCCTTTCGCCCCCGGCATCACCGCCCCGGCCACCGGATCTCACGCACCGTAACCGCCGCTGCCGCACTGCTGATCGCCCTCACCGCCTGCAGTGGCTCCTCCGCAACGCACTCCGGCGCCGCGGGCAAACGGCAGCCGAAACCGGCGCCCACATGGCGCACCGACCCCGGCTCGATCGCGGCGCTCGGCGACTCGATCACCGTCGGCTTCGACGCCTGCACGGTGCTCTCCGACTGCCCCGAGGTCTCCTGGGCCACCGGCACCGACCCCAGGATCGACAGCCTGGCCCGGCGGCTGGTCACCCACCCCGCCACCCACAGCTGGAACTTCGCCAAGACCGGCGCGCTGATGAGCGATCTGCCGGACCAGATCGCCGCGGCCGTCCCGCGCAGGCCCGAACTGGTCACGGTCCTGATCGGCGCCAATGACGCCTGCCGCCGCACCGTGGGCGCGATGACCCCGCAGGCCGCCTTCCGGGCCGACTTCGCGCGGTCCCTGAAGTCGCTGCGGCGCGCCCTGCCGCACACCCAGGTGTACGTCGCCGCGGTGCCGGACCTGCTGCGGCTGTGGTCCGAGGGCCGCAAGAACCCGCTCGGCAAGGAAGTGTGGAAGCTGGGGATCTGCGGATCGATGCTGCGCGACCCGGACGATCTGACCAAGCCCGCGCAGGACCGGCGGACGAAGGTGCGCGCGCGGGTGATGGCCTACAACGCGGCGCTGGCGGCGGAGTGCGGCAAGGATCCGCTGTGCCGGTTCGACGGCGCGGTCTTCGACTACCGCTTCACCGACCGGCAGTTGAGCACCTGGGACTGGTTCCACCCGGGCACCAGGGGCCAGCGGGAGCTGGCGGAGCTGGCGTTCCGGACGATCACCCGCAAGAAGCCGTAGACCGCAGGGCGCCCCGCACCCCCGCACGGTCACCGCAGGACGCCGGGCGGCCTGCCGGGCATAGGCTCGCGGGCATGAACACCCAGGTCGGCACGCAGGTCAGCAGGGAACCCTTCGGCACACTGGACGACGGGACCCGCGTCGACCGCTGGACCCTCAAGGCGGGTCCCGGGCCGGGCGGGCTGCGGGTGCGCGTGCTGACATACGGCGGGATCGTGCAGAGCATCGAGGCCCCGGACCGCGACGGGACGAGGGCGCAGCTGGCGCTCGGCTTCGCCGACCTCGCGTCGTACGTCGCACACGGCGGGTCGTACTTCGGCGCGCTGGTCGGGCGGTACGCCAACCGGATCGCCGGGGCGCGCTTCACGCTCGACGGCAGGACCTACCCGCTGACGCCGAACGACGGGCCCCACAGCCTGCACGGCGGGCCGGGGAACTTCTCCCGCGTGGTGTGGAACGCCCGGGAGACCGAGGGCGGGGTGGAGCTGCACCGGGTCAGCCCGGACGGCGAGGAGGGCTTCCCCGGCACCCTGGACGTGCGCGTGCGGTACACCGTCTGCGCCGGTCCCGGCGGCGGCGCACTGCGGATCGCCTACCGTGCGCGGACCGACGCCCCGACGGTCCTCAGCCTCACCAACCACACCTACCTCAACCTGGGCGGGGACTGCAGCGGCAGCGCCACCGGGCACGAGCTGCGGCTGGCGGCGTCCCGGTACACGCCCGTCGACGGCACCGGCATCCCGGTGCCCGGTGCGCCCGCCGAGGTCGGCGGCACCCGCTTCGACTTCCGCACGGCGCGCCCGGTGGGCGGCGCCTACGACCACAACTTCGCGCTGGACGGCGGGGTGAGCGAGCGCCCGCGTACGGTCGCCGAACTGTACGACCCGCGCAGCGGCCGCGCGCTGGAGCTGGCGACCACCGAGCCCGGCCTGCAGCTCTACACCGCCGGCCATCTCGACGGCTCCCTGACCGGCACCTCCGGGGTCCCCTACGGGCCCGCGGCCGGCCTCGCGCTGGAGACCCAGCACTTCCCGGACTCGCCCAACCGCCCGGACTTCCCCAGCACGGTCCTGCGGCCCGGCGCGAGCCACCGCTCGGAGACCGTGTACGGATTCTCGGTGCGGCCACCGCGGGCGGGGGCGGGGGCGGGGGCGGGGAGCGCCTGAGCGCGCCGGTTCCCCTAGGGGAGCGTCATACCGTGTGGTGACGGAAAGGTCATACCGTGCGGCGACGACCGCGGGGCGGCGAAGGCCGATGATGGTCGGTGATCGGTTCCGTTCGGCTCCGATTCGCCGCCTGCTCCGGGAGAAGTCTCATCATGGCCCGCCTCCGCGTTCCCCATCTCGTCCTGTCCTGCGCGGCATTGACCGTGCTGATGACCGGCTGCTCGCTGTCGGGTTTCGGCCCGACGAAGGAGGCGGAGCGTACGTACTCGGTCGAGGGCAAGGTCACCGCGCTGTCGGCGACGACGCACGGCGGCGACATCGAGGTGGTGCCGGTCGACGCCGGCGGGTCGGTCAAGGTGCGGGAGAAGTACAGATACAACGACAGCAAGCCGACGCCGGAGCACAGCGTCAAGGACGGCGTGCTGACGCTGAAGGCCGAGGACTGCGGCATGGGGCGAAAGTGCGAGGTGGGCTTCCGCGTACTGCTGCCGCGGGACGCCTCGGTCGAGCTGCACACCAGCGGCGGCGACATCACCATCCGCGGCACGGCCGGGAAGATCACCGCGGAGACCAGCGGCGGCGACATCACCGTCGAGGACTCCGCCGCCCGTACGGCGAAGGTGAAGACCAGCGGCGGCGATGTGGACCTCGCGCTGACCTCCGTGCCCGACGACGTCTCGGCGCGCACCAGCGGAGGCGATATCACCATCCGCCTCCCCAAGGCCGGCTACGCGGTGGACGCCTCCACCAGCGGCGGCACCAGCAAGGTCTCCGTGCCGAAGGACGAGCGGTCCGCGCACAAGGTGACGGCGCGGACCAGCGGCGGGGACGTGTCGGTGGTGACCTCATGACGGTGCTGGTCTGGCCCTGTGACGGCGGTGGCCCCATGAAGGCGGTGGCCCCGTGAAGGCGGTGATCTCATGACCGGGCGGGAGCGCCTCCGGGCAGCGGCGCCCCCGGACCCGGACCGGCCCGAGAGGCCCGGCGAGCCCGCCTCAGCCGACGGTGACCTGGGCCGTCAGCCTGCGGTCGGCGACGCTGTGCGCCGCCTCGACGGTATAGACGCCCTTGACCCGGCGCCAGCCGCCGTCCTCCTCTTCCCACACCGCGAAGGCGCGGTCCGGCAGCGGGATCTCGGCCTCGGCGCTCTCGCCGGGAGCGGCCTCGACGACGGCGAAACCGGCCAGCCAGCGGGCCGGACGCTCCGGTGCGTCCGGGGCGGCGTCCGCAGTCGGCGCCAGATAGACCTGCACGACCTCGCGGCCCGGCCGGTCGCCCGCATTGCGGACCCGGACCCGCACCGAGTCGGGGGTGGTGTCCAGCGACTCGTACTCCCAGTCGGTGTAGCCCAGGCCGTGCCCGAAGGGGTAAGCGGGCGCGGAAGCGGACCGCTGCCAGGCGCGGTAGCCGATGAACAGCCCCTCGGAGTAGGCGAGTTGACCGCCGGTCGGGGTGACGGCGGTGACCGGGGCCTCGTCGAGCCGGGCCGGCCAGGTGGTGGGGAGCCGGCCCCCCGGCTCGTGCGCGCCGAGCAGGACGTCCGCCAGCGCGACGCCGGCTTCCTGGCCGGGGAACCAGCTCAGCAGCACCGCGGGCACATCCGCACGCCACGGCAGCTCCACCGGCGCCCCGGAGTTGACGACCACGACGGTGTACGGATTGGCGGCGGCGACCCGGGCGACCAGCTCGTCCTGGCGGCCGGGCAGCCGCAGATCGCGGCGGTCGTAGCCCTCGGACTCGACCTCCTCGGTGGTGGCGACGACCACGACCGCGACATCCGCGGCGGCCGCGGCGCGCACCGCCTCGGTGATCTCGGCGTCGGGGTCGCGCTGCGGCCCGCTGTGGCCGAGGGTGAAGCGCAGCGCGTCCATGCCCTCGCCCAGGCCGAGACTGAGCGGGACGAAGCGCAGGGTGACCTCGACCCGCTCCCCCGCCGTCAGCTCCGCCGTCACCCGCCGCTCCTCGGGGTTCATGAACGCCTCGAAGGGATCGTTGCTCGCCGGCGCCCAGCTGCCGTCGAAGAGGACCGAGCCGCCGACGGTCAGCCGCAGGTCACCGGCGCCGGCGACGGCGAAGGTGTGGGTGCCGGTGGCCCGCGGGATGTAGCTGCCGGTCAGCTCGACGGCAGCGAGGTCCTGCCGGCTGACGCCCGCCGGGAAGCGGCCCGCCACCTGCACCTTGCCCTCGGACTGCGGTGCCTCGGCGAGCAGTTGGCCGTCAGCGGCGAGGTAGCGGGTGCACAGCGTGAAGCCCTCGCGGGCGTAGCGGAGCCGGGTGCGCGGGTCGGCGCCGACCGCGAAGGTGAGCTCGACGTCATCGGGCAGCGCGAGGCGCAGCCCTTCCAGCGGGGAGACGACGCTGTCGGGGAAGACGGTCGCGGAGCCGCCGCCCAGCACCCGCGCCTCGCGCGCGCAGGCCCCGATGACGGCGACACTGCGAACCGCCGCCGGGTCGATCGGCAGCGCCCGCCGCGCACCGCCGACGGGCTCGTTGCGCAGCAGGACGAAGCCGCGCCGGGCGACCTCGCGGGCCACCGCCCGGCCGTCGATCCCCTGCGGCACAGCGGCCGGATCGACGGCGGCCGGCACACCGTCGAGGCATCCCGTACGGGCGGCGAGCAGCAGCACCCTGCGCACCGCGTCGTCCACCTCCGCCTCGGCCACCGCGCCCGCGCGGACGGCCTCGGCGAGCGGGGCGCCGAAGACCGTACGGGGGCCCGGCATCGCCACGTCCAGCCCGCCGCGCAGGGCGCGCACGGTGTCGCGGGCCGCCGTCCAGTCGGAGACGTTGCAGCCGTCGAAGCCCCATTCGCCGCGCAGGACCCCGCCCACGAGGGCGCGGTGCTCGGTCATCGTCGAGCCGTTGACCTGGTTGTAGGCCGTCATGACGCCCCAGGGGCGGGCGTGTTCGACGATGTGCTCGAAGGGCGCCAGATACAGCTCGCGCAGCGGCCGGGGAGCGATGCGGTTGTCGACGGTGAACCGGTCCGTCTCGGCGTCGTTGCCCACGAAGTGCTTGACCGTCGTCCCGACACCGCCCTCCTGTACGCCCCGCACATAACCGGCGCCGATCACACCGGTGAGCAGCGGATCCTCCGAATAACACTCGAAGTGGCGGCCGCCCAGCGGTGATCGGTGCAGGTTGACCGTCGGGGCGAGAAGGACGTGCACGCCCTTGCGGCGGGCTTCCTGGGCGAGGAGGTGACCGGCCCGGCGGGCCAGTTCGGGGTCCCAGCTGGCGGCCAGCGCCGTGGGTCCGGGCAGCGCCACGGAAGGGTCCTCGGGGTTCCACTTCTGACCCCGGACGCCGATCGGGCCGTCCGACATCACCAGCGAGCGCAGCCCGATCTCCGGTACGGCCGGCAGCGTCCACATGTCCTGGCCGGACAGCAGCCGGACCTTGGTGTCGAGGTCGAGCGCGGCGAGTGCCCGCTCGACGGCCGCGGTGTGACCTTCCGCGCGATCGTGGCCGCAGTCCTGGTCACGGACCGGACGCCGGTCGTCGTGGACGGGCTCATGGGGCTGGTCGTCGATCATGCGGCTCTCCGGTGCTCCCTGAGTGGATGTGCGGCCCCCTGCCCGGATTCTTTCGCCCCAACCTGACGAACAGTAAGCACCGTGACTTTTCCGTTACTCCAGCCGTACGGGATCTCCACTCCGGGGTTACGCTCGGCCGGCAAGTGCGCACCAGATCAGGACGCGCTCCGCGGCGGCCGGCCGCGCCCACGGCGGGGCGGCAGCGCCCACGGCGGGGCGGCAGCGCCCACGGCGGGGCGGCAGCGGACGCACCGTCCAGCGTGCGGAGCGGCGGGAGGCCGTTCTGCGGGCCGGCCGCCATGGAACTCATCGCCGAGCGCGGCTGCCGCCCGCACCTCCCTAGCCGCCGTCGCCGAGCGCGCCGGGCTGACCCAGCAGGGCCTGCCGCCGCGCCACTACCCCACGAAGGAGCTGCTGCTGATCAGCGTCCTGGAGGCGCGCGACTGCTGGGACCTGGCCTCGGCGGCCGCAGCGTCCGGGACCCGGCGCAACGGCGCAACGACGCACTGACGCACCGACGCCCTCGCCCAGCTCGTCGACACCCTCGCCCGGCTCGTCGACTGCAACGCCACCCGCCCCGGCATCGTGCAGACCTACACCGTGCTGTCCGCCTAAACCGTGCTGTCCGCCGACAGCGTCACCGAGGACCACCCCGCCCGCGCGTCCTTCGGGTCTCGGCGCCGGGAGCGGGCAGGGCCAGGAACCCGACGCGGACCGGCCCCCGCGCCCGGGGCCCTAGCGGACGGGCGCGAGGCAGGAGACGGTCATCTTGTCCGGGCTGTACTCCAGGTCGGCGAGGAACTCACCGTCCCTGCAGGTGTCCTTCGGGGTGTCGAGCCTGCGGGTCACCATGTACTGCGCGTCGGCCGATCCGCACTCGACGACCTCCAGGTCCTGGTCGTGCCAGTCGCCGTCGTTGCGGACGCAGTTGCCGACGGAGAGGGTCGGCTTCTTCCCGATGCCCGCTCCCTCGACGAACGCGCCGAGGACGAACAGGGTGGGGATGGCCAGGACCACAAGCGCCATCGGCACCAGGAACAGCATCGCCTCGGGCCGCCGCAGCAGCGACCTGCCCGGATCGAGCGGGGGCCGAAAGCCGCCTGCCGGGTCGGCCAGTTTGCGGAAGCGGGCCCGCGGACCGAGGTTCACCAGCAGGGTGATCGGGGTGATGGCCACGGACAGCGGGCTCCACCAGCCCTGCCACAGCGTCTTCGCGGACATCTCACGATAGGTGGCCAGTCCGCAGGAGCGGCAGAAGACCGCGCTCCTGCTGAGGAACCGCATCAGGAAGAGAATCCCCTGATGCCCGCGCACGGTGGCCTGCACGGCCGGCCGGGCGCCGCAGAACTCGCAGCCGGGGGCGGCGGCATGGGGCCCGGGGTGCGGCTGCTGAGCGTACGGGCCCGGGGCCGGGGCCGGGGCCGGGTGCCCCTGTGGCGGGGCGTAGGGGCCGGCGGGCTGCGGCGGGTAGGGGCCCGCGGGCGGCTGCCCGTACGGTCCGGCGGGCGGCTGCGCGTACGGTCCGGCGGGCGGCTGCGCGTACGGATGCGGGTGCGGGTGCGGGCCGTGCGGTGGTGGCGGTGTGGCCACGGAGGTTCCCCCTGGTTTCGCGGTAGATGCCGGCCGCGCGTGGGCGAACCGGAGCAGAAACCCTAACCGCGGGCCGGATCCGGCCACTCCGCGCCCTCTACCGCCGCACCGCCCGCCCCGATTTACTCGCCCCATGAGACGCATACGTACCAAGCCGCTCGCCCTCGGCATCGCGCTGACCGCCGCCCTCCCGCTGTCCCTGACCCCTCCGGCCACCGCGGCCACGGCGGCCACGGCGGCGAAGGCCACAGCGACGAAGGCCGCGGCGGCGGAGGTCACAGTGGAGGAAAGCCGGCTGACGCAGGCCGCGCCCCAGGAGATCCTGCGGCGCAGCGGATTCGACGACCAGGCACCGGAGTTCGGGCGCGGGCTGTCGCGGGTCACCACGTACCCGCAGGCCAGGCGCTATGTCGCGGACGCGGGGCGGGCGCTGTGGCGACGGGCCGTGGACCGGGCGCAGGGACGCGGGCCCCAGGGCGGCGACCTGAGCCGGGACGACGACCGGCCGCTGTACTGGGCACGCCTGGGGATGACGAAGGAGCTGCGCCAGTGGCGGCCGGACTTCGGGCTGTCCGCCTCCCGGCGCACCGCCCTCCTCGGCTCGTTGGAGCGCACTTCGCGCGGGCAGGACTCGATCGAGCTCCCGGCGGGGAAGCGCGTCCTGCGGATCGTGGTGACCGGCTTCGACCCCTTCCAGCTCGACGCCGACCCGCGGCGGAGCAACCCGTCCGGGGCGGCGGCGCTCGCACTGGACGGGACGACGGTGCGTACCGCCTCGGGCCGGCCGGCCCGGATCGAGGCCGCGGTCTTCCCCGTACGGTGGGCCGACTTCGCAGCCGGCACGGTGGAGCACACGCTGCTGCCGCACCTCCGGCGCGGTCCGCGTCAGGTGGATCTCTTCACGACGGTCAGCCAGGGCCGGCCCGGGCGGTTCGACGTCGAGCGGACCAACGGGGCCTGGCGGGGCGGCTATCCGGACAACGCGCGGGAGTCCCGTACGGAGACGGTGCCGGTCCCGGCGGGAGTGCCGACCGTGACGCCGCAGCCGCAGTGGACGGCCACCAGCCTGCCGTACGCGCGGATCGCGGCGGCACACACCGGGCCGTACCCGGTGGTCGACCACACCGCCGTCACCGAGATCCCGGCGGGCGGCACCGAACCGGTCGAGCGCCCGGACGGCCCGACTCCGGGATCCACGGCCCGCGCCGGGGGCGGCGGGGACTATCTGTCCAACGAGATCGCCTACCGGGCGACGCTCCTGCGGGACGCGGTGCGGCGCCCGGCGCTCCCGGGCGGCCATCTGCACACTCCAGTCCTGGAGTTCGGGCCCGGCAACACCGATCCGGCCGGCGGCCGGGTCACCGACCCCGACTTCGTACGGAACCGGATCGCGATCACCGAGCAGGTGCGGGCGGTCGTGACGGTGGCGGCCTCGGAGACCGGCCGCGGGTAGGTTATCCACAGGCCCGCCCACGCCGCGGACGCCCGGGGCATCATGGGGAAATGATCGTTGCTGCCGCACAATTCTCCCCTGTACCAGGCGATATCGACGCCAACGCCGCGCGGATGGCCGCGCTCATCACCGAGGCCGCCGGGCGCGGCGCGGGCCTGGTCGTCTTCTCCGAACTCGCCCTGACGCAATACGACCTGACCCTGATAGCGGCCGACCCGGTCGGCATGTCGGTCTCGGCGGACGATGCGCGGCTGCTGCCGGTACGCGAGGCGTGCCGGACGACCGGGGCCGGCGCGGTGGTGAACGCGGCGGGCCGCGCTGCCGACGGCGGACGCGGCCCCACCATCGCTTCGTTCGTGTACGGGCCGGACGGCACCCTGCTCACCCGCTACGACAAGGTCCATCTGACCGAAACCGAGCGCGAGGTCTTCACCCCGGGCACCGCCGACGGCCGCTTCACACTCGGCGGGATCCGGTTCGCGCTGGCCACCTGCTTCGACAGCTCCTTCCCCGAGGTGCCGGAGCGGGCCGCGGCCGACGGCTGCCGGGTGTATCTCTCCAGCGCGTTCCACGACGGGCCGGAGCGGGTGGCGCGCTATGCGGAGCTGGCGCGGGACAACGGGCTCCAGGTGCTGCTCGCCAACGGCATCGGGACCGGCAGCCCCGGCCCGGCCTGCGGCCTCAGCGGCGTATGGCGGCCGTCCGGCGAGCGGGTGGCGGCGGCCGCCGAGTGGACGAAACCGGTGCCGGGCGACGGCGCGGAGCTGGTGCTGGCCGATGTCCGCGACCGGATCACGCTGATGTCGGACCCGGCGGTGGCGGCGATCCCGGTCGAGGAGTGCGGTGAGCCGCTGGTGGACGTACGGACCGCGGCACCCGGGCTGCTGGTGGCCGAGGATCGCCATGACGAGCGCGGCGCGTTCGCGCAGCTGCGAAAGGGAGTGCTGGAGCGGCTGCTGGCCGCGCAGGAGGCGCTGCCGGACGGACTGCGACTGCAGCTCGTCGAGGGCTACCGCCCGCCGGCACTGCAGCGCCGCTACTTCGAGGAGTACGCACAGGAGCTGCGCACCGCCCACCCCGACTGGGACGCCGACCGCATCCACCACGCCGCCAGCCGCTATGTGTCGCCCCCGGCCATCGCACCGCACAGCGCGGGCGGCGCGGTGGACCTCACCCTCGTCACCTCGGCCGGCCACGAGGTCGACATGGGGACACCCATCAACGCCTCCCCGGAGGAGAGCGGCGGCGCCTGCTACACGGCTGCCCCGAATCTGACCCCCGCCGCCCGCACCCACCGCCACATACTGAGCTCCACCCTGCGGGCCGCCGGCCTGGTCAACTACCCCACCGAGTGGTGGCACTGGTCCTACGGCGACCGCTACTGGGCCCTGACAACGGCTGCGCCCCATGCCCTGTACGGCCCGAGGGAACTGACGGAGGAGGCGTGACACCACTGGTGGAGGAGAGGTGACACTCCTGGCGGATGACCGATGGCCGACGGCTGGCGGCCGACGGCTGGCGGCCCCAGCCGCTGGGAGCGGCCGTGGCCGGTGGCCGTGCGCAGCCAGACGTCCAC
Source organism: Streptomyces sp. NPDC002446 (assembly GCF_053595675.1). NCBI lineage: Bacteria > Bacillati > Actinomycetota > Actinomycetes > Kitasatosporales > Streptomycetaceae > Streptomyces > Streptomyces sp. NPDC002446. Next base: position 29,643 of record NZ_JBSFYC010000086.1, read on the forward strand.
CTGCTCGCCCGTGCTGTTCCTCCAGGCCACCGCGAAACTG
>NZ_JBSFYC010000087.1:0-29417 GCF_053595675.1 Streptomyces sp. NPDC002446
GTGGGACGTAAAGCGAAGCAGTCCCACACCCCTGCCCCGGAGGCCCGCCACCGGCAGCCGAACAGCCCCGCGCAGCGGCAACGCCCGCCGCAGGCGAACCACGCGCAACCCCCCACGGCGGGAAAGCCGAAAACGTGGGAAGCCAAGCCAAGCGCAGCGGAAGGGCCGCAGGCGAACCCACAACAACCCCCACGGCGGGCCAGCCGACAACGCACCAAGGCAACCCAGATACGCTCGCCACCGTGGAAAAGAGCATCCCCAACCCCGGTTTCTCCGACGACGACGGCTCCGCCGACCCCGCGCTGGCCGCAGCCCTGAGCGCGTACGACGAAGACCGGAGCGCCGAGCCGCAGCTGCTCGCCGCGCTGGCCGGGGCGCGCGTGCTCGTCCCGGTCGTCGCCATCCTCGGCGAGGTCGAGACCGGCCCGGACGGTCTTCGCCGCGAGAAGACCAGCGATATGGCCGTCCCCACCCTCCAGGCCCCGGACGGCCGCCGCGCCCTGCCCGCGTTCACGTCGATGGACACGCTCCAGCGCTGGCGCCCGGACGCCCGCCCGGTCGCCGTCCCGCTCCAGCAGGCGCTGCTGGCCGCCTCCCACGAGCAGGCCGACACCCTCGTCATCGACCTGGCCGGTCCGGTCACCTACCAGCTCACCGGCCCCGCGCTGCGCGCCCTCGCCGAGGGCCGCACGACCGCCGACCCGCTCGCCGACCCGGCCGTCACCGACGCGCTGCGCGCCCTGCTCGCCGCCGAGCCCGCCGTGCTCGTCGCCCGCCTCGCGCCGTCCGGAGAAACGGACGCCACCCTCGCGCTCGGCCTCGCCGCCGAGGCCCCGGCCGCCGAGGTCGCCCAGCGCCTGGCGCAGGCGCTCGCCACCGACGAGGTGCTGCGCGCCCGGCTCGTGCGGGGCCTGGACCTGGCCCTGCTGCCGCCCGGCGGCACGACGGCCGGAGAGGTGCTCTACCGGCGCTGATCCGCCGCCCCCGGCCCGGCACCGCCGACCGGGGCCGGGGGCCGCCAACGGGCGCGTTCGTCGCCAGGGCCGCACAATGCGAGGAGAGCTCAAGATCCACGCGAGGAGAGCCCCATGGCGAATTCCGATCTGGAGACGGAGGCGGCGACCTCCACGGTTGTGACCCGCGTAGTCGTGGCCGAGTTCCTCGGCACACTGCTCCTGGTGTTCTTCGGCGTCGGCTCGGTGGTGCTGGCGGGCGAATACATCGGCACCTTCGGCATCGCCCTGGCCTTCGGCTTCACGATGCTGGCACTGGCCTACGCCCTCGGCCCGATCTCGGGCTGCCACATCAACCCCGCGGTGACGCTCGGCATGCTGCTGGCCCGCCGCGTCACGGTCCGTACGGCCGTCGAGTACTGGATCGCGCAGGTCGTCGGCGCCATCGTCGGCTCCGCGCTGCTCTTCCTGGTCGCCACGCAGATCCCGGGCATGCAGACGCACGGGGGCTTCGGCACGAACGGCTGGGGCGACCGCTCGGCGGTGCACATCAACCTCGGCGGTGCCTTCGTCGCCGAGCTGGTGATGACCTTCCTCTTCGTCTTCGTGGTGCTGTCGGTCACCCACAAGGTGGCCGTGCTCGGCTTCGCCGGTCTGGCGATCGGCCTGGCGCTGGCCACCGTCCACCTCGTCGGCATCCCGCTGGACGGCACCTCCGTGAACCCGGCGCGGTCCATCGGCCCGGCCCTGTTCGCGGGCGGCGCGGCCATCACGCAGCTGTGGCTGTTCATCGTCGCGCCGCTGATCGGCGGTGCGATCGCGGCCGTGGTGCACCAGATCACCCATCCGCCGCACGAGCCGTCCATCGTCGCCGACGAGGGCATGCCCGACGAGCCCCTGACCCAGCCCGGCGGGCGGTCCTGAGACCACGGCGCACCCGCCCCGCACGCACGGCGACCCCCGGCCGGGGAAACGGCCGGGGGTCGTCGTGCGCGGAGATCCGCGGCCCGCGGGGGCCGCCGGCTCAGCCGTAAACGGGGCCGGTGAACTTCTCCCCGGGCCCCTGACCCGGCTCGTCCGGGACGACCGATGCCTCGCGGAAGGCCAGCTGCAGCGACTTCAGCCCGTCCCGCAGGGGTGCCGCGTGGTACGAGCCGATCTCGGTGGCGCTGGCGGTGACCAGCCCGGCGAGCGCCTGGATGAGCTTGCGCGCCTCGTCGAGGTCCTTGTGCGCCGCGCCGTCCTCGGCGAGCCCGAGGTTGACCGCCGCCGAGCTCATCAGATGCACCGCGACCGTGGTGATCACCTCGACCGCCGGCACCTCCGCGATGTCACGGGTCATGGCGTCGAAGTCGGGCTGCGCCGCGCTCACGGCGTCGGGCTGCTGAGGGGTCTGGTCGCTCATGTCTTGGGGCTTCTTCCTGATGAGGGGTCGGCTCCAGCCTATGGGCAGCGTCCGCGGACCCCGCGCCCGGGAGTGTCATCCCGGAGGCGGGGTGCCTCCGCGCCCGCACACGAGTGGGTGTCGCCTCTTGACTCGTGTATTCTGGTGTTCCGACCGGCCGGACACTCATGTGACCGGCCCACAAGTGGAGGCTCCGATCTCCCACCCGGCCGACCTCAGGTTGGCGGGTCAACGGTCCGGCTGCGCCCCGCGGAGACTTCGCGGCGGTGCTCCAGATCTATGTGGAGCCCCGCCTGTGTCCCGTCCGGGGCGTTTTTCATGTACCGGCGCGGTTGGTCACACCGAACAGACGTTACGCGGCAGTCCGCCAGGCCGTCGCGTGGTGCTACCGAGGAGGATCCATCAGCGCCGAGCCCCGCATCAACGACCGGATTCGCGTCCCCGAGGTGCGACTCGTCGGTCCCAGTGGCGAGCAGGTCGGCATTGTGCCGCTTGCCAAGGCCCTGGAGCTTGCGCAGGAGTACGACCTCGACCTGGTCGAGGTGGCGGCGAACGCCCGTCCGCCGGTCTGCAAGCTCATGGACTACGGAAAGTTCAAGTACGAGTCGGCCATGAAGGCCCGTGAGGCGCGCAAGAACCAGGCGCACACGGTCATCAAGGAGATGAAGCTCCGGCCGAAGATCGACCCGCACGACTATGACACCAAGAAGGGTCACGTCGTCCGGTTCCTCAAGCAGGGTGACAAGGTCAAGATCACGATCATGTTCCGTGGTCGCGAGCAGTCCCGCCCCGAGCTGGGCTTCCGGCTGCTGCAGCGGCTCGCGTCCGACGTGGAGGAGCTCGGCTTCATCGAGTCGAACCCGAAGCAGGACGGCCGAAACATGATCATGGTCCTCGGTCCGCACAAGAAGAAGACCGAGGCGATGGCCGAGGCCCGTGAGGCGCAGGCCGCCCGCAAGGCGGAGCGCCAGGGTGGAGCTCCCGCGGAGGAGCCCGCCGAGGAGCCCGCCGAGGCGTGATCCATGGGCGAGAGCCCCGGATTCATGCCGGGGCACCCGCCCCGGACACCAACCGATATATCTGACGCTCCCGCTAGCCGGTCCGTGCCGGTGGGAGCGCCACTGACGAGGAGAGAACGGCGCATGCCGAAGAACAAGACGCACAGCGGTGCCAGCAAGCGCTTCAAGGTCACCGGCTCCGGCAAGGTGCTCCGCGAGCGCGCCGGCAAGCGCCACCTGCTCGAGCACAAGTCGTCCCGCGTGACGCGTCGCCTCACCGGCAACGCCGAGATGGCCCCGGGCGACGCCGCGAAGATCAAGAAGCTTCTCGGCAAGTGAGTCGCCGCGCCCCACTCGACGGGGGCGCGCGATTCGGACCGGGACTCAAATCGACTCGGGCCGTGTGACGACACCCACGGCCCCGCTACAAGGAGTTAACAAGTGGCACGCGTCAAGCGGGCAGTCAACGCCCACAAGAAGCGCCGGGCGATCCTCGAGCAGGCCAGCGGTTACCGTGGCCAGCGCTCCCGCCTGTACCGCAAGGCGAAGGAGCAGGTCACCCACTCCCTCGTCTACAACTACAACGACCGCAAGAAGCGCAAGGGCGACTTCCGTCAGCTGTGGATCCAGCGCATCAACGCCGCTGCCCGCGCCAACGGCATGACGTACAACCGCTTCATCCAGGGTCTGAAGGCCGCCAACATCGAGGTGGACCGCAAGATCCTGGCCGACCTCGCGGTCAACGACGCCAACGCGTTCGCCGCGCTCGTCGAGGTGGCCCAGAAGGCCCTCCCGAGCGACGTCAACGCCCCGAAGGCTGCCTGAACCCCAGCCTGACGACGTTGTGACGCGGACCCGCAGGCCCCGGCCTGCGGGTCCGCCGCATTTCCGGACCGGCCCCGCAGGCCGGGCCCCCACGCACCGAACAACAGAAGCGAGCCTTTGCCCATGGGCACCCCCGAGCTGATCTCCCCGCGTTCCCCGCGCGTCACCGCCGCCCGGCGGCTGGCCCGCCGCGCCTTCCGCGGCAAGGAGCGCCGGTTCATCGCCGAGGGCCCGCAGGCCGTACGGGAGGCCATCGCGCACCGCGTCGCGGGCGAGCCCACCCTGATCGAGCTGTTCGCCACCGTCGAGGCCGCCGAGCGGCACACCGAGATCGTCGAGGCGGCCCGTGCGGCCGGGGTGCGGGTGCACTTCGCCGACGACCGCACCATCGCGGACATCTCCCAGACCGTCACCCCGCAGGGCCTGCTCGGCGTCTGCCGGTTCCTGGACTCGCCGTTCGAGGAGATCCTCGCCGCCCGCCCGCAGCTGATCGCGGTGCTCGCCAACGTCCGCGACCCCGGCAACGCCGGTACGGTGCTGCGCTGCGCCGACGCCGCCGGCGCGGACGCGGTCGTGCTGACCGACGCCTCCGTGGACCTGTACAACCCCAAGTCCGTGCGCGCCTCGGTCGGTTCGCTCTTCCACCTTCCGGTCGCGGTCGGCGTACCGGTCGAGCGGGTGGTGGACGGACTGCGGTCCGCCGGCGTACGGATCCTCGCCGCCGACGGCGCGGGCGACCGCGACCTGGACGCCGAGCTGGACGCCGGCTCCATGGGCGGGTCCACCGCCTGGGTCTTCGGCAACGAGGCCTGGGGGCTGCCCGAGGAGACCCGGGCGCTCGCGGACGCCGTGGTGCGCGTCCCCATCCACGGCAAGGCCGAGAGCCTCAACCTCGCCACCGCCGCCGCGGTCTGCCTCTACGCCTCCGCGCGCGCCCAGCGCAGCCCCGGTGGCTGCCGCGCGGTGTCACCCGCCTGAGGGGCGTACGTCCTGATCCTTCCGGCACATCCGAGGCGAGCTAGTAGTCTTGCGTGCCCGGGGGCCCGGAAGGGGGTAACGGGGATGAGTGTGAGGACTTCCGGTATCACTGTCGCCGCTGAGTACGGGACGGGGCTCGACCCCGACGATCTGCCCGACGGCCTGGTCGTCGCCGACGAGATAGGCCGGGTGGTCTGCTTCAACGCCGCGGCGGCCAAGATCACCGGTATCACCTCCGAGGACGCGCTCGGCCGCCCCCTCGAACAGGCCCTGCCGCTCCAGGACATCGAGGGCCGCCGCTGGTGGCGGCTCACCGATCCCTACGGCGGGCTTGCCATCCGCCGCGGCCAGCCCGAGCGCAATCTGCTGCTCGGCGGCCGTGAGGTGCTGGTCTCCGCCCGCTACGTCCGCAGCCGGCCGACCGGGCCGGTGCAGCGGCTGGTGATCGCGCTGCGCGGCACCGAGGCCCGGCGGCGTACGGAGCTCAGCCACGCCGAGCTGATCGCCACCGTCGCCCATGAACTGCGCTCGCCGCTGACCTCCGTCAAGGGCTTCACCGCCACCCTCCTCCAGAAGTGGGAACGCTTCACCGACGACCAGAAGCGGCTGATGCTGGAGACGGTGGACGCCGACGCCAACCGCGTCACCCGGCTGATCGCCGAGCTGCTGGACATCTCCCGGATCGACTCCGGGCGGCTGGAGGTCCGCCGGCAGCGGGTCGACATGATCGCTGCGGTCCGCCGGCACGTCCAGGCGCAGACCACCGCGGGTCAGCGGCCCGATCGCTTCCTCATCCGGATGATGGAGCCGCTGCCGGATCTGTGGGCGGACCCGGACAAGGTCGACCAGGTACTGGGCAACCTGCTGGAAAATGCGGTGCGCCACGGCGAGGGAACCGTCACCATCGAGGTCGGACCGGCATCGGGCACGACCAGCACGGAGGGGACGAGCGTCACGGTGAGCGACGAGGGTCCCGGCATTCCGGAGGAGTCGATGAGCCGCGTCTTCACCCGCTTCTGGCGGGGCAGCAAGCGCGGCGGCACCGGCCTGGGCCTCTACATCGTCAAGGGCATCGTCGAGGCGCACGGCGGCACGATCACGGTCGGCCGGGCCCCGGCCGGCGGCGCGCAGTTCCGATTTAGCCTGCCCGTCGCGACGCCGGCCTTTATGAATTAGGGGTGCCGCGCAGCGTCGTGCAAGGGTGGTGGCGGGCGACGGGCGGGACTGAGCGCTTCGCGGCGGGCGCCCCGCAGGGGCTCGGGCCTGCCGCGCGGCCCGTCCCCCTTAGACTTGACCTTTGGCACCTTTGGCGCACAGGCATCGCGGGCACTCGCCGAGGCGAAGCGAGCCGAGCCAAGCCAGTCCACCGGAAGCACGGGAAGAGATGTCCGCACCCAATAAGTCGTACGACCCTGTCGAGGTCGAAGCCCTGAAACCGGAAGAGATCGAGCGCATGCGGGACGAGGCGCTCGCCGCCTTCGCCGCCGCGGGCGACCTCGACGCGCTCGCCCAGGCGAAGACCGCGCACACCGGTGGCACCTCGCCGCTCGCCCTCGCCAACCGCGAGATCGGCGCCCTGCCCCCGCAGGCCAAGGCGGAGGCCGGCAAGCGCGTCGGCCAGGCCCGCGGCCAGGTGAACCAGGCGCTCAAGGCCCGTCAGGAGGAGCTGGAGGCGGAGCGCGACGCGCGCGTGCTGGTCGAGGAGGCGGTGGACGTCACGCTGCCCTACGACCGCACCCCGGCCGGCGCCCGGCATCCGCTCACCACGTTCATGGAGCGGGTCGCCGACGTCTTCGTCGCGATGGGCTACGAGGTCGCCGAGGGCCCCGAGGTCGAGGCGGAGTGGTTCAACTTCGACGCCCTGAACTTCGTGCCCGACCACCCGGCGCGCCAGATGCAGGACACCTTCTTCGTCCAGGGCAACGGCACCGAGGGCGATGAGTCCGGCGTCGTGCTGCGCACCCACACCTCGCCGGTGCAGGCCCGTACGCTCGTCGACCGCGAGCCGCCCGTCTACGTCGTCTGCCCGGGGCGGGTCTACCGCACCGACGAGCTGGACGCCACGCACTCCCCGGTCTTCCACCAGATCGAGCTGCTCGCCGTCGACGAGGGCCTGACCATGGCCGACCTCAAGGGCACCCTCGACCACATGGTCCGGGCGCTGTTCGGCCCGGACATGAAGACCCGGCTGCGGCCGAACTACTTCCCGTTCACCGAGCCGTCCGCCGAGATGGACATGGTCTGCTACGTCTGCCGTGGCGAGTCCGTGGGCAACCCCGACCAGCCCTGCCGTACGTGCTCCAGCGAGGGCTGGATCGAGCTCGGCGGCTGCGGAATGGTCAACCCCAAGGTGCTTATCGCCTGTGGCGTCGACCCCGAGAAGTACAGCGGGTTCGCCTTCGGGTTCGGTATCGACCGGATGCTGATGTTCCGGCACAACGTGGAAGACATGCGCGACATGTTCGAGGGCGACGTCCGGTTCACCCGGCCGTTCGGGATGGAGATCTGATGCGGGTCCCGCTTTCTTGGCTGCGGGAGTACGTCGACCTGCCGGCGACGGAGACCGGCCGGGACGTACAGGAGAAGCTGATCGCGGTCGGCCTGGAGGTCGAGACGGTCGAGCGCCTCGGCGAGGGCCTCAAGGGCCCGCTCGTGGTCGGCCAGGTGCTGACCATCGAGGAGCTGGAGGGCTTCAAGAAGCCGATCCGCTTCTGCACCGTCGACGTCGGCGACGCCAACGGCACCGGCGAGCCGCAGGAGATCGTCTGCGGCGCCCGTAACTTCTCGGTCGGCGACAAGGTCGTCGTGGTCCTCCCCGGCGCCGTGCTGCCCGGTGACTTCAAGATCGCCGCGCGCAAGACGTACGGCAGGAAGTCGCACGGCATGATCTGCTCCGGCGACGAGCTCGGCATGGGCGACGACGGTTCGCACGGCATCATCGTGCTGCCGCCCGAGTACGAGGTCGGCACCGACGCCATCGAGCTGCTGCAGCTCGTCGACGAGGTGCTGGACATCGCCGTCACCCCGGACCGCGGCTACTGCCTCTCCCTGCGAGGGGTGGCCCGCGAGACCGCCACCGCGTACGGGCTGCCGCTGCGCGACCCCGCGCTGCTGGACGTGCCGCCGCCGAACTCCGCCGGCTACCCGGTCCAGGTCTCCGACCCGATCGGCTGCGACCGCTTCACGGCCCGCACGGTCACCGGCCTGGAGCCCGAGGCGCGCACGCCCCTGTGGATGCAGCGCCGCCTCCAGAAGGCCGGGATGCGCCCGATCTCGCTCGCCGTCGACATCACCAACTACGTGATGCTGGAGCTCGGCCAGCCGCTGCACGCCTACGACCGCGCCACCGTGGACGGCCCGATCGGCGTCCGCCGCGCCACCCCGGGCGAGCAGCTGACCACGCTGGACGGCACCAAGCGGGTGCTGGACGCCGAGGACCTGGTCATCACCGACAACCGCGGCCCCATCGGCCTCGCGGGCGTCATGGGCGGTGCCAACACCGAGATCGGGGCCGCGGTCGCCGACCCGGAGACCGGCCAGGTGCGCGGCACCACCGACGTCGTGATCGAGGCCGCGCACTTCGACGCGATCTCCATCGCGCGCACGGCCCGCCGGCACAGGCTGTCCTCCGAGGCGGCCAAGCGCTTCGAGCGCGGCGTCGACCCGGAGGCCGCGTCCGCCGCGGCGCAGCGGACCGTCGACCTGCTGGTGCTGCTCGGCGGCGGCACGGCCGAGGAGGGCGTGACCGAGGTCGTCTCGCCCCGCGGACCGCGCACCATCGCCATCCCCGCCGACCACCCGGACAAGGTCGCCGGTGTCGCCTACGGCCGGGAGACCGTCGTACGCCGCCTCCAGCAGGTCGGCTGCGACGTCTACGGCCAGGACGAGCTGGTCGTGACCGTGCCGTCCTGGCGGCCGGACCTCGGCGACCCGAACGACCTGGCCGAGGAGGTCATCCGGCTGGAGGGCTACGAGAACCTGCCCTCCACCCTCCCCAAGCCGCCGGCCGGCCGCGGGCTGACCGAGCGTCAGCGGCTGCACCGCCGGGTCGGCCGGGCGCTGGCCGGCGCCGGCTATGTCGAGGCGCTGAACTACCCCTTCACCGGCTCGCACGTCCTCGACCAGCTCGGCATCGAGGCGGACGACCCGCGCCGCGCCGCGGTCACCCTCGTCAACCCGCTCTCCGACGAGGAGCCCGACCTCCGTACGACGCTGATCCCGGGGCTGCTCGGTGCGCTGCGCCGCAACTACGGCCGGGGCACGCACGACCTCGCGCTGTTCGAGACCGGACCGGTCTTCCGGGCCACCGGCGACGAGAAGCCGGCCAGCCGGCTGGTCGTCGACCGCCGGCCGACCGACGACGAGATCGCCTCGCTGGACGCCTCCCTCCCGCAGCAGCCGCGGCGCGCCGCCGTGGTGCTCGCCGGTGGCCGTGAGCAGGCCGGCTGGTGGGGCGAGGGGCGCCCGGCGACCTGGGCGGACGCCATCGAGGCGGGCCGTACGGTCGCGCGTGAGGCGGGCGTCGAGCTGATTGTCCGTCAGGACCAGCACGCGCCGTTCCACCCGGGCCGGTGCGCCGCGCTGCTCGCCCTCGTCGACGGCGAGGAGGTCCTGGTCGGCAACGCCGGTGAGCTGCACCCGCGGGTCATCAAGGCGCTCGCCCTGCCGGAGCGTACGTGCGCGATGGAGATCGACCTGGACCGCCTGGAGCGGGCCGGGAGCGGGCCGCTGAAGGCGCCCAAGGTCTCCTCGTTCCCGGTCGCCACCCAGGACGTGGCGCTGGTCGTCGACGGCACGGTCCCGGCGGCGGACGTCGAGAGCGCGCTGCGCGACGGCGCGGGTGAACTGCTGGAGTCGCTGCGGCTCTTCGACGTCTTCACCGGTGAGCAGATCGGTGCGGGCAAGAAGTCGCTGGCGTACGCGCTGCGCTTCCGCGCCGCGGACCGCACGCTGACCGCGGAGGAGGCCAGCGCCGCCCGCGATGCGGCGGTCGCGGCCGCCGTGGAGCGTACGGGAGCGGTGCTGCGCGGCTGACCGGCCGGGCCGCCCGTGTGAGGGGCGGGGGCGCGGAGGGTGTGAGCCGTCCGTGTCCCCGCCCCTTCGGCATGCGGTGGACCGGTGCGTCCGGTAGGCGGCCGGTGTGAGGCCTGTGGGGGACGGGCCGGTCCAAGGAGACCATCGGATCCATACACCATCACCCAATCGGGTGGTTATTTACCTATCGTCGTGGGATGGGCGCATAACGTCGCGAGAATCGACGCGGTCGTTCGGCCCGCATGACCGCGGCGGCGGGCCCGGACCGACCGGCAAGGCCTGCTAGGGGACCACCGGCTAGGGGGACCATCGGCATGATCCGAACCTGGGCGCGGAGCGGAGCACGCGCCGGGGCGGCCTGTGTCCGGCGGGCCGCCGTCTTCGTCCTGCCCGGCCTCTGGGTGCTCGGTGTGGTGGTCTGGGAGCTGTGCCATCCGACCAGCGGCCAGCTGCTGCAACTCCTCGCCGCCGCCCCGGCCATCGCCTGCGCGGGCACCGGCCGCCGCCAGTGCGTCCTGCTCGGCGGGGCGTGCGCGCTGCTCGCCCTCGTGCCGTTCGGCGGGTCGGGGCCCGGGGCCGGGCCGGGCACCCGCGTGCTGACCTGCGGTGCGATTCTCGCGGTGGTCGCCGCCAGCTATCTGACGGCCGGCCGGCGGCTGCGGCTGGTGCGGGAGCTGGAGCGCACCCGTGAAGTCGCCGCGGCCGCGCAGCGGGTGCTGCTGCGGCCGCTGCCGCCGCGGATCGACGGGCTGACGCTGGCGGCCGACCACCTCTCCGCGAGCGAGGGCGCCGCGGTCGGCGGGGATCTGTACGAGGTCGTGGGGACCCGGCACGGCGTCCGCGCGGTGATCGGAGATGTGCGCGGGCACGGCCTGGAGGCCATGGGGACGGTCGCGGCGATGCTCGGCAGCTTCCGTGAGGTGGTGCACGACGAGACCGAACTGGCCGGTGTGCTGCGCCGGTTGGAGCGCGCGCACCAGCGGCATCTGCGCGAGCGGGTGCGCGGTGAGCAGCCGGTCGGCGGTGAGCCGGTGAGCCCGCTCGCGGAGGAGTTCGTGACGCTGCTGCTGGTGCAGGTCGCGCCGGACGGCTCGGTCACCGCGCTGAACTGCGGGCATCCGTGGCCGTACCGGATCGACCGCGGGGCGCTCGCGCCCGTCGCTCCGGTCGCCCCGGCCGACCCGATGCCGCCGCTGGGGCTCTTTCCGCTGCCGGAGGAGCTGTCCGCGGTGGGGTGCGGGCGGCTGGAGCCCGGAGCGGCGCTGTTCCTGCACACCGACGGGGCGGTCGACGCGCGGGATGCGGCGGGGGAGTTCTTTCCGCTGACGGAGGAGTTGCGCAGCAGCGTCGAGGCGGCCGGGTCGCCGTGCGGTCCGGTGCCGTCGGGGGTGGTGGGGGAGGTGCGGGAGGCGCTGCTGCGGCATGCGGGCGGGCGGCTGACGGATGATGTGGCGCTGCTGATGCTGAGCAACGACCGGGTGCGGGTCCCGGCCCAGGCGGCCGGGGCGGGGCCGCGTTCGCTGTCGTTCGGCGGGCGGGGGGCCGGCGGGGACGCCGGGTAGGCCCGACCCGCCCCGCCGGTCGCGCGAGCCCGCCCGGACCTGTCATCGCGTCTCGTGGCGCCCGCCGTCCGCGGTGGCCTCCGCGCCGCTCGGGAACGGGAAGGCGACGCCGGTCAGCTCCTGGGAGACGTCCCACAGGCGCTGGGCGCTGTGGGGGTCGCTGGCCGCGGCCGACCTGCTGACCATCGTCGGCCCGCCGCGCATCTCGCCGAAACCGTCGGGGCCGAGGTAGGCGGCGCCCGGCAGGTCCTGGGTGGCGGCGTACAGCGTGGGGAGCGCGCCGGCCTTGTCGCTCTGGGCGATCACCCGGTTGGACACCCGCATCACCGCACGCCGGACCGGGCTGGCGTCATGGCTCTGCAGATTGGTGGCCGCGTATCCGGGGTGCGCGGCGAGGGCGCGCACGGGGGAGCCGGCCGCGGTGAGGCGGCGCTGCAGTTCCAGGGTGAACAGCAGATTGGCCAGCTTGGACTGGGAGTAGGCGCGGTAGGGGGTGTAGGCGCCGGTCAGGTCGAGGTTGTCGAAGCGGATGTGGGTGCCGCCGGGGGCGCGGTGCGCCAGGGACGCCACGGTGACCACGCGGTCGGTGACATGGGGCAGCAGCAGGTTGGTCAGCGCGAAGTGGCCGAGGTGGTTGGTGCCGAACTGCCGCTCGAAGCCGTCCTTGGTCCGGGACTCCGGGACGGCCATCACTCCGGCGTTGTTGATCAGCAGGTCCAGTTCGCCCTGCCAGGACTCGGCGAACGCGCGTACCGAGGCGAGATCGGCGAGGTCGAGGCGGCGCACCTCCAGGCTGCCCTTGGCGCCCTTGACGGTGGCGGCGGCGGCCTCGCCGCGCGCAAGGTCCCGTACGGCGAGGACGACATGGGCGCCGGCCCGCGCGAGGGCGTCGACGGTGGCGAGGCCGAGTCCGCTGTTGCCGCCGGTCACCACGGCGGTGCGGCCGGTCTGGTCGGGGAGGTGGGTGGCGTTCCAGGTGGGTGTGTGAGCCATGCCCACGAATGTAGACAACGCCAACAATGCTGTCAATGACAACAATGTAGCCAGTGAATACATCGGGGCTAGGATGGCGGTCATGCAGACTCGTCGTTACCACCACGGAGACCTGCGCGCCGCACTGCTGGCCCGCGCCGAGCAGACGCTCCGCGAGAAGGGCCCCGGCGCCCTGTCCCTGCGGGAACTGGCCCGGGACCTCGGTGTCAGCCACGCCGCGCCGAGCCGGCACTTCAAGGACAAGCAGGCGCTGCTGGACGCGCTGGCACTCGCCGGTTTCGACCGCCTGGACGCGGTGCTGACCGCATCCCAGGAGGCGGCGGGCGAACGGTTCGCCGACCGGCTCGGCGCGCTCGCCCGCGCCTATGTGGACTTCGCCACCGGCAATGCGGCCCTTCTGGACCTCATGTACACGGTCAAGCACGAGCCGGAGGCGTCCGAGGCGCTGATCGCGGCCGGGCAGCGGCTCGCCGTGATGGCCGTGGAGCTGGCCGCGGACGGGCAGCGCAGCGGCGACGTACGGGAAGGGTCCGCCGAACGGATCGCGATGCCGGTGTTCTCCACCCTGCACGGCTTCGCCAGCTTCGCCTCGAGCGGGGTGCTCTCCGCCGACGACGTCGAGTCCGGTCTCGGCGATGTGATCGCGTTCATGGTGCGCGGCTGCGCGGCGGAGGGCCGCGAGGTCCCCTGGCCCGAGGAGGCGCCCGGCCTCGGCTGTCTCGGTCCGCGCCCGTCCCGGGGCTCTTCACACCCCGTGTGAAGCGGGGTTCACTACGCTCGAATGGCGGAGCGGACAAGTCGACAAGGCCATGAGCCGGCCGCCGGAAGGCGGGCCCGCTCATCGGGAGGCCGGTGTGGAGCCCAACACCCTGCTCGATGCGATTCTCGACGAGGCCGGCATCTCGCATGCCGGGCTGGCCGCCCGGATCAACCAGCTGGGGCGGATGCGCGGCTTGGCGCTGCGCTACGAACACACCGCGGTGGCCCGGTGGCTGAAGGGCCAGCGGCCGCGCGGCCAGGTGCCCGACCTCATCTGCGAGGTCCTCGGTGACCGGCTGCACCGGCCGGTCGGGCTCGACGACATCGGGCTGAGCGGGCCGGGACTGCCGCGGCCCACCGGCACTCCGCTCTCCGGCTTCGTCGAGCGGGCCACCGCGCTGTGGCGGTCCGACGAGCAGCAGCGGCCGCATGTGCTCGCCGCCCCGGCGCTCACCGGCACCTCGGCGGTCATCCCCGTATGGGAGTGGGAGAACCCGCCCGAGGACTCCGATGTCTCGCGCGACGGGCTGACCCGGGTCGGCATCGCCGACATCGAGATGCTGCGCACCGCGCGGACCCACTACGAGCAGATGTACCGGAAGGCGGGTGGTGTCGCGACCAGAGCGCGCATCGTGGGATTCCTCAACGCCGAGGCGGCGCCGCTGCTGCGGGGCAGCTACAGCGACGCGACGGGACGTCAGCTCCACCGGGCGACCGGCGGACTGGTCGCCGTCGCCGGCATCTGCGCGTACGACTCGGACGCTCTCGGGCTGGCCCAGCGCTACTTCCATCAGGCGCTGCGGCTGGCCAAGGCCAGCGGGGACCGCGGACTGGGCGCGTATGTCATCGCGCTGCTGGTCAACCAGTCCCTCTTCGTACGGGAGTACCGCCAGGCGGTGGCCTTCGCGGAGGCGGCGCTGCGGGCCGCGGGTCCGCAGATCACTGCGGCGCTCTCCGCGGACCTCTACGCCATGCAGGCCAAGTCCTACGCCCGGCTCGGCGACGGCGCCAGCGCGCTGGCGTGCATCCGGCGGGCGGAGGCGGCCGCGGAGCGCATCCGGCCCGGCCTGGAGCCGGCCGAGACGGGCTATGTGCAGCCCGGCCTGGTGAACGTCCAAGTGGCGGAGGCCCTGCTCAGCCTCGGTGACCTGCGGGCCGCCAGGGAACAGGCGGACGCCGCCGTCGACACCCCCGCACACGACCGCGGCCGGGTCCACCGGCTGGCCATGCTCACCCATATCGAGCTGCGTCAAGGCGACGCGGACCGGGCCGTGGCCGACGCCGCGCAGATGACCGAGCAGGCTCGGGGCATGGAGTCGCAACGGCTGCGGGACCGGCTGCGGGCGGTGCGCGAGCACCTGGCGGAGACCGGGAGCTCCGCGACGGACGAGGCTGCCGATCTCATCGACGAGGTGCTGCGCGTTCCCTTGTGACCGGGCTCGTGTCACCTTGCCGGCTCATCAGCGGAAGGTGGCAGTTACGTGCGTTGGAACAACCTCAGCGAGAAGCCCGTCTATGCGAATCCGTGGTTCCGGGTCAACCTGGCCGATGTGGAACTGCCCGACGGCCGGCACCTGGACCACTTCCTGATCCGGATGCGGCCCGTCGCCGTGGCCACGGTGGTCAACGCGGCCCACGAGGTGCTGCTGCTGTGGCGGCACCGGTTCATCACCGACACCTGGGGGTGGGAGCTGGCCGCCGGGGTCGTCGAGGACGGCGAGGACCTCGCGGCCGCGGCCGCGCGGGAGATGGAGGAGGAGACCGGGTGGCGTCCCGGCCCCCTCCGGCATCTCCTCACGGTGGAGCCGTCCAACGGCCTCACCGACGCGCGGCATCACATCTACTGGTCCGACGAGGGGGAGTATGTCGGCCTGCCACAGGACGACTTCGAGTCCGACCGGCGGGAGTGGGTGCCGCTCAAGCTGGTGCCGGACATGGTGGCGCGAGGGGAGGTGCCGGCCGCCAACATGGCCGCCGCCCTGCTGATGCTGCATCACCTGCGGCTGGGCTGAGCGGAGCCGGACCGGCGGGCGGGGTGCGCGGCGGTCCCGTCCGCGCGCTCACCGGACGAGCGCCTGCCACACGGCCACCACCAGTGCCGCGAGCCCCGTGAGCGCGGCGAGGGAGGGCAGCGGCCAGCGGGCGCTCTCCAGGCGCGTGACGCGGGCGGTCAGTTCGTCCGCGTCACGCTCGCTCTGCTCGGAACGCTGGGCCTGCAGCGCGAGTCGGCCGTCGACCCGGGCGGTGCGTACGTCGAGCAGACGCCGCAGCTCCGCTAAGTCGGCGGTTACCAGATCGGGTTCGGGGTGGGCGGTCACGGTCCGCTCCTCATTCCTTCGGTCGGCGACTTCGTGGTGCGTACGCGCCTCAGTCAACTGCGCTGCGGCGAAGGGCGGGAGCGTGTGCGGTGGGGATATGCGGGTCTGCACTTCACACCCCGTGTGAAGTGACCGGGGGTGACAGCGCGCGCAAGGCTTCGCACGGGGTGTGAACCGGGCACCCCCGGCGGGGTGCTTCACACGCTCCCGCGCCCGCCCGCGGGGGAGTTGACTCGAAGTCCCCACGGGGGCCGGCGCCGGCGGACGGGCGCCCGCCGACCCGGAGTCCGCCCGCCGGCACCACTCCCCCGAGCGGCGGGCGGACGGCTCTCTCGCCGGTGGGCCCTCTCTCCGGTCGGCTCTCTCGCTGGTCGGCTCTCTCTCCGAACGGCACTCTCGCCGGTTGGCTCTCTCCGAACGGCCCTCGCCTCAGTACGAGTAGAAGCCCGACCCGGACTTACGGCCCAGGCGTCCCGCGTCCACCATCCGCTGGAGCAGCGGGGGAGCGGCGTACAGGGGTTCTTTGTACTCCTCGTACATGCCGTCAGTGTGCGCGGCTACCGCTCTGACCTGCGAATTCAGGTGGCCCGTTCGGGGCCTGCGGGGCGCCCAGGGACTTCTCAGGGACATTCGCTTGTGGATCTTGATCGAACCACTCGTCCATGGCGGCGAGGCCCCGCTTGCCCGCCCCGGGCATGAAATGAGCGTAGTGCTTCAGCGTGGTCTGCGGCGAGGCGTGCCCGAGCCACTCCGACACGCTCACGATCGACTCGCCTGCCTCAAGCTGGGTACTCGCGTACGTGTGCCGGAGGACGTGGAACATGTCCGCGCGCGAAAGTTCATAGACGGGGTACCGCCGGATGCGGCCTCCGTGTGTCGCGACCTTCTCGCCGATCGCCTTCAGAAGCCCGGCCGCCGCGAGCGCGGGTCGCCAGCTCCGCTTGTTCCACATCGAGGGGTTGATTCGATTGCCTTGCGAGGTGCTCAGGACCAGCCGGACGGTGATCGGTTTGCGCTGTCGCGCTTCCAGCTCGGTCGTCGGTGGCTCGGGGTTACGCCAGGGGAGTGTGCAGGTGACCGGAGAAAAGCGACGCAGGTGGCCCTGGGCGCGCTTGGCGAGGTTGGGGGAGAGGGGAACGTCTCGCGTTTTGCCGCCCTTCGGCAGGCAGAAGTACGGCCTTCCTTTGGAGTCCCACCGCAGCTGTCGGCGGATGTGTACGACGCCGGCATCGAAGTCGAAGTCCTCCTCGTCGAGGCCGAACGCCTCGCCTTGGCGAAGGCCGAGGCCGACACCGAGGTCCACCGCGATGTGGTATCGATCCTGGAGGCCCGCCCGGACGGCATCCACGGTTGTCCTGGACCATGCCTTGGCCTTCCTCTTCGCGGGTTTGGGAGCCTTGACCGTCCGGTGGGCCTTGCAGGGGTTCTTGATCAGGCGGCCGTCATCGACAGCAGCTTCGAGGATCGTGGACAGGTGGATCCAGATCACCTGGGCCGTGGACGCCTCGACCCGCGTCAGCAGCTGAGTCGTCCAGACGCGCAGCGCGGCAGCGTCGATGTCCCGGAGTGCCGTTTCACCCAGGAACGGAATGATGTGGTTCCAGATCTTGCTGCGCATGGGGGCGGCAGTCGACGGTTCGTCTGAGCGGCTCGGCCACCAGTGCTTCTCGATGTACTGGGCGAGGGGGATCGCCCCGTCACGGGGGTCAACGAACTCGCCACGCGTGGTGTCGGTCTGTGCGTTAGCGAGCCACTGCTTCGCGTCCTCGCTCGTATCGAACGAGCGGTCCCGGACGCCCGGGATGCCCTTCACCCGATAGCGCTTGCCCTTGCCCCACAGGGCTGTTCGATCCCGCTTACCGGTGTCCTTGTTGGGCTTCTTCTTGAGCCAGCGGTCTTCTATGTACCCCGCCAAGGGAACGTGCTCCTATGAACTCAACTGCGAATGTTTGTATTGCATAGTGGGGAGCCGCGCGCCGGGACTCCGAAAGATCGAGGCACAGCCTTCGGGCTTGCGGACAGCCTTCAAAGAGTGCGTACTGCGCGCTTCATCGGCTTCTGACTGAGGGGATTGAGCGCAGTGTTGGAACGTGAATCCGCCTGCTCCTGTGCTATGACCCACTCGTTGAGCGCTGAGATCCTGTACATGACGCGGCTTCCCATGCGGAAGCTCGGCGGTCCCTGTCGTCGGTGGCGCCAGACATACAGGGTGTTCGGTGAAATGCCGAGGTATTCCGCTGCCTTGGTCAGGTTCAAGAATGCGGCTTCACGCGTGGGCGTGATCTGGTCGTGCATCTCCGGTCTCCAGGGTGAGAAGAGTCGATGCACATCAGGATCCGGAGAAGTCCGGGCTTTGGTGAGACCGGGAAATTCTGGGAGCGCGTGTACTGGCTGCCTCAGGGTGCGCTGAGGTGCGACTGTTGATCTCGGGTGTAGCAGTTCACGGCGCTAGATCGTCCTCTCGTTGAGCTGCGGTTTTGCCAACACCTGTACGTTGGCATGGTGTCCGCGGAGGTCTCCAGCCATGGGCGTCTGCCGTAGGCGAACTGCTGTGAGTCACTACCCGGCGTACAGCCGACTCGTCCGCCATTCTGGCCCTGACCAGGGCAAACACCCTGGTCAGGGCCACCGGGCACCCAGCCGGACTTCCCTCCCGTACCTGCGGTTTCCCGGGAGTTCCCGCGCGAATGTGCACCCGTTGTGCACGCGTGTGCCGGGGCCGTCAAGGGCGGAAGCGTTGGCCGACCGCGCCGCAGCGTGTGGTTGCGCTCGGCGCGGCACACGGGGTCGAACTTTCGGTGGGGCGCAACCGGTGGGAGACAATGACCGGCGGTCTTACGGAGGGGGGGCAGGGCGGTGGCGAGGCAGGGCTTGGTCGCAGGTTCGAGTCCCTGGCAGGACTCGAACCTGCGACCAGGTGCTTAGAAGAGACTCGCATGCTTCCGCAGGCTTCTGCCTCTGACCTGCGGCTTAGCGGCGGTTCAGTGGATGGGGTCAACCGCATCACCGGGCATTCACCGGAAGCTACTGTTCCGCACCTACTGAGGGATGAAGGGCGGTACGGGTGCGGCCATGAGAGTTGATCGAGCAACGCGCATCGGCCGATCCAGCGCGACCGGGGGAAGACGTCGAAATCCTTGATGTGCGCACGGGGCAGCTCGTCCGTCCCCCGTAGTTCACGCGTCCTATCGGCCGTCGCAGTTCCACGGTGTTGTAGTCCGGGGTGTCCTCAGGGCCCGCGACTCGGAAGATGTCCAGGATCGAGTGAGTGCCGGCTTCCTGGACCAACTCGTCTTCCCACAGCGCCTTCAACGTCTGCGGCCGAGGCTCCTGCTCCTCCTCCGGCCGCCAGTCGGCGCCGTTGACCCAGTAGTAGTCCGGGCGACTGGCCTCACTACCCCAGCTGTTGTGCTCGGCTTGCCACAAGCTCTCCAGAGGAGAAACCGTCCACTCGAATCGACCCCGCGCCGATGACTTGCGGCAGCGTAACGTCGGCCCGGCCATTGAGGAGGTCCACCGATGCGCGCGGCCGACCGTTGACATAGACATCCAGCGGTCGAGGTTCTCCCCTTGTAGTTTGAGATGGAGAGCCCCGTTGCTGCGTGAGACCTCGGCGATGGCCATGCTGTGTGTGGGCTGGGTGCTAAGCAGCTGGCCAGCGTGGGCCAGTAGATCGACGTTGGCTTCGAGCAGGTCCCGACGGAAACTTTCATGGGTCAGCTCGATCTATACGAAATGGCGGGCGGGCCTTCCCGGGAATCGCAACCCGGGTTGTCTCAATGTCCGTCCCGAGCTGACACAAAATAGGCCGGGCATGCCGCGACTGATAACACTCGACGTATCCGCTAAGGAGTACCGGACCACAATGCAGACAGTTACGCTGTATGCCACCGGAGAATGTAACCTGCGCTGTACACACTGCTCAGTCGGGCTCGACCAGGACAGGCCGCGTCCCAGCCTCGATACTGCTTCACTCAAGCGCGTCCTATCGACGATGGCAACCTCCGGCACCCGGTGGGTCACAATCTTGGGTGGCGAAGCTACGATCTATCGCCAGGACCTTGTGAAATTGCTTCAGTATGCAGGCGAGCTGGGCCTGTTGGTCAGTCTGAACACCAACGGCATTGCTCGAGCAGTTCTAATGCGTCTGGCCGAGCAATCAGCGCTACGAGAAGTGGTAGTGAGCCTTGACGGGGCAACTGCGACAACCCATGACGCTGTACGCGGCCGTGGCACATTCGCACGCACGACGCGCACCATTCAGGAACTTGCCACTACGCCAAGAGTCCAGGGCGGTGAGCTGCACCTGAAGCTGGCCCACGTCCTATCGGCGAGCAATGCGCATGAGGCCGGTAGAATTGTGACACTCGCCAACGAGCTGGGAGTGAACAATCTGGCGGTGAAGCACGTGCGGATCATCGGGCGTGCTGAAGAACATCGGGACAAGCTACATCTCACACATCGCAGCTTGCTAGACGCCTATAGCGCCGTGATTACGACGTGGTTGCTGACAGGCACCATGAAGCTCGATATTCAGCTGCCACACGCACTGGCTTACTACCTGCATCGACGCTTCGCTCTGCCCTATCCCGCCGTAGCGTCGACCGCCTGCGGCGGCACGGACCGATATTGGTATGTCGATCTACTAGGCAATCACCTGCCATGCCCGGCCATGTCATATGAAGAGGATCCACAAAACGGCCTCGCTGAGAGTGAGGCGGAGCTCAACCTTGTCAACGTTAGCGCTGAGGATGCCCGACAGCACGAGATCTTTCGTGAGTTCGAGCATCGCCGACAGACCTTCGCCCATAGGTCTAAGATTTTCCCTTGTAACAGTTGCAGATTTGCCGACCAAAGTTCGCCGTGCACCGCTGACCTTGTGCAAGGTGCCGACTCAACCGAAGTTGATCTGTGTGCTGCGGTCTATCACCATGGTGACGAAGCAGTATCAGGCTTTCGAGCAGATGTTTTTCCAGGCGCGGGGAAAGGAGTGTCGGCAACGGCGGAAAACGGGACCACCCCACCGGATGAATCGTGACCCTCTTGAGCGGTCGGGCTCGTTGAGTCAGGTCGGGCGGGATGGTGATCGGCGTCGAGGACTGGGCGGAGATCCGTCGACTGCATCGGGCTGAGAAGATGTCGGTCCGTGCGATCGGGCGGAAGTTGGGGATCTTGCGGAATATGGTGCGCAAGGCGGTGGCCAATGACCGGCCGCCGAAGTACCAGCGGGCGCCGAAGGGCTGGATCGTGGACGCGGTCGTGCCGCAGATCCGCGGCAAACTTTCGTGCCCGCGGGCGCGCTTGTGCCCGCAGTTCCTTCAGGTGACTGTGGAGCCGACCGCCCCAGCCACAGAAGGTGTCTCCCACTTCATTCATGCCCGCAGCCGCCGAGCGCGCCGCCTTGCGCGGCCAGCTGGGGCGGAGACAGGAGGCAGGCCACGCCGCAGAGGCGGCGCGCGCCCGCGCCGTGCGCGGGCCTTGAACCAGTAGAGAAAGTTGTAACTCATCCGCTGGGCTGGGTGAGTTGGTCAGGCCCTGAGCTTTGAGGCTCCGCGAGCCGTCACCCTCCCTTTTGGGCTTTTGCCTTGGCGTTGACGTGCGGAAGGGTTGCGGTTATTGGTTGCTGTGGTCACCCACCGGCGCTCTCGGACTGCCCAGAGGCAGCCCGAAGACGTACGAGACCCGGACAGTCCGTCCGGGTCTCGTCGCATGTAGCCCCTGACCCTTGTAGCGGTCGGCGCGAGGTCGTGCTCACGCTCACTGCGCTTGCCACGGTTCGACGTGATGACCCCTTCCCGCTGGGTGTAGCCGCCGGGAACGTCCACGCTAACGGAATCCCAGAAGGGCTCGGATTCGCGGAAGTGCCCGCCACCCGTGTGCCACTGGACTCCGCGGTAAGCGCGGCGCAGAGACCGGAGAGCGGCTGAGGCGAGGCCGCAGCGCGTGTAGCCCTCGTAGGAGTGAGGCGATTCCACCCATCCGATCTCGCACAGATCGCAGACCACGTACTCGACCTCGAAAGCCAGGTCGGATCCGAAGTATGCCGCTCGGATGCGCCAACCTGTCCGCTCATAGGCCCCGGCTGGCCGGTCGACCCAGGGTCTCGGCGGGGTGGCGGTCGGGTCGAAGCGGTAGCGCTCGGGGTACACCCATCGGCGGAGCCGGTCGCGCCAGGTCGGCTTGCCGGGCCACTCCCGTACCCAATGCACGTGGTCAGCGAGCTGCGCCACGGCACGGATCGCTATTTCCTTCTCTGCCATGGGCTCTCCTTCTGTGTCTCTGGAGTTGCCGTCGCGCGCGGCCTCGTCGGGCGAGGTGTAGCGCACGGCCCAGCCGAGCACGTCGTCGCCGAACGGGGAGAGGCCGGCGGCGAGTTGTCCGGCGGGGAACTCGGCGAGCTGCCCGTCGGAGAGGTCGACCAGGTCGGGCCGTACCTCGGGCAGGCGGGCGGCGACGTCGCGCCGGTCCATCTCCGCGGCGAAGTACAGCACTTGGTCGTCGTCGAGGTGGCGCAGCACGCGGCCGAGCTTGGCGTCGCTGTACGGGGTGAGATCGTCGACGAGCTGCCCGCCGGGGCGAATGCGGTCGAGCTCGGTCGCTGCCCGGTCGAGGTTGCGCTCGTCGGGCAGGCCCGATCCGATCGCGTCCGCGAGCTGCCGCTCGTCCATCTCGCACGGGGTGTCTGCATCGCCAGCGCGCAGCCGCGCGGTCTCGACCGCGGCCTGCGGCGCCTCGTAGCTGGCGGCGAGCTGCCGCGCCACGATCCCGAGCAGCCGATCCTCGGCGTCCGCGTACAGCCGGTACGCGCCAGCAGACAGGTCTTCGGCCATGTCGGGGGAGACAGACACCCGAACCCCTCAACTTGCCCCGTTCGACGCGGACATGAAGCAGCGTCGGGTATGGTGCCGTGTACCGATAATGATCGGCTGGTTCGCAGAGAACCAGGAGCTCCGGCGGTGGGCCCGGTACCACAAGCGCCGTCTCACGGGTGTATGGGCGCCCACTCTGCGAAGGAATGGCAGAGTCTTTTCCTTGTTGGTATGCATCTCAAACGTCGACCGGCGCGGCGAGTGAGGCTTGAGCATGCCCAATTCAGGCAAGAAAAAGGCTGCACGTTCCCGGATGCGCTTTACCGGGGAATGCTACGAAGCGGCATTGTCGGGAATCCCGAATAGCAGAGATCACGGGCTGGATTCGTGTAATCCAGGGCAAGAGAAGCTCCGTGCCCTTCTGGCCCTGGCGTTATTCAATACGGGTTATGATGCCGGACAGCCTGGCTACTGGGCGATCCATAACCTCACCGTGTACACCATCACCCCCTCGCCGCGTCATAACAGACTAGTTCTAATCGCCGACACTCCCAGGAATGTGGTTGGGTACCTCATTCGAAGGGCCGCAGGCAGGGTAAGACTTCCGGGGCTGCGCCTCGTCGAGCAGCGTGGGCAAGAAACCTTTATAACTCGGCATTTGCCTACCGGTGCCGAGCTGATCGTCACGGGAGAGCCTGCCGGATTCTCTGGGCGAGCTATCAGGAAGGTCAACCCTCGCCGTTACGCCAATTTGAGTGAACCCATCAGTGATGAAGAGAATGCGGAGCTCCTTCGAATTCCTGAAATGTCAGATGATGCCCGCAAGCTCCTTTCCGGGCTCATGGTCAGGATCTCGCTCATCGACGCCCAGGATCGAGCCTGGGCCGTCGGCAACTGGTACTGGGACCCCCTGGAACGCCCCGGAGAAGATGAAAAAATCCGAGAGGAGGTGACAAATGGCATCAACCGGCGCTTGTATGGGCAAGGCGGCATGTGGAATCTAGCCTGGAATGGTTTTCCGTATCACTCGGATGTGGCGCTCGCTCTAACTGATCCCAATATTGGAATTCGGGAAGCGCGGCTAGCTGAGCATGACGGAGATTACGAGATTTCACTCGGCGAGGCTGCTCTGCGCATCACGGGGTGGGATTCCAGTGCTTCTTGATATTTTGCAGAATTCAATCCCTCAAATGCCATGGTGGGCCGTCTTTATCCTGGCTCTCATCCTCCTTGGCTGTCACTATGCCCTCCGCTTCGCGAGACTGTCCCTCCCAAAGGACTCGCGGGACCGACTCGCCTGGTGGGTTGCCTTTCTACAGCATCGTCGTTCTCTCCGCGCACGAAAGGCGGCGGGAAGGGATCAAGAACGGGAGAACCAGTCGCGCTGAGGACACGGTCGACCTCGGCCTGCACCTGCTCGTCGTCAGTCTCCCACGGCCCATCTCCCCCCAGGCCAGCAGCCGATCCTCGCCATATCAACCTAGCGGGTGGCGCTGTGGTAATGGGCGTGCTCAAGGACGCCTGGAGCTTGAGCCTGGACCTGTCCAAGGTGTTGCGCTCCCTCGCTGCGCTGCTGAACGGAGCCGAGCTCCATGCCTGGCGAGGAGCTGAGTGTAGAGGCGGCGCACCTGTACGCGGTGGGCCGCGCTGCTTACCGCGAGAAGGCTCGCGAATTCACCCTCAAGGCCGCCTCAAAGTAAGCCAGTTAAACCGTCGTGATGGGTCCGGGGCCACGGCCGGGACGGCGGTCTGCGGGTGCAGAACCAACCGGGCCCGTCAGACATGCCCTAGTTGGGTCACCCTGTTGGACCGACCCGCGACGCCCGTAGGGTGCGGCCATGCTGCATGGACCCAAAGGGTGGTACGCGAAGTACGAGGAGAGCCCTGGACCAGGGGGGCGACGGATTCGGGAAGTGGAGGAGTGGCACCCCGAGACCGGTGACGCGCTGGTCATGGGTGACCGGGGCCTGGTCCCGGCCGCCGACCTCCCCGGATTTAAGGGAATGGAGAGCTGTGGCCATTCGTTCGCCGCTATCCCCGCGCCGGAAGGATGGCGCGAGGCATGGCGAAGCGGAGACGGAACGATCCGAGCCGCACCGGTCGTTGGATGGATGATCGGCGCTAACGGCATTGGCAACGCCTTGATCTTTGACGATGACCTGAACCTGGCATCCACCGGCACCGTAGCGCCGGGCCGCAACCCAGACACGGTGATCGTCCCGCCTGGGATGGACGCCGAGGAAAGTTGGAACGCCTCGTACGGCCCGCAAGAGAGCTAAGCGGCGAGTGATCCGTTGCTGTCCCCGGCGGGCATTTTGCAGGTTCGCCGTCTGCCTGTCGGGGTCAGTCGAGTGTTCCGGCTTGCAGCCCGGACTCGAGGGCAGTTGCGGTCGAGCGGATGCCGTCGAGCACATCGCCATTGGCGCGAGCGACACCGGGGTGTCCGTCGGCTCACAGTTGCGTGATGAAGCTCGCGGCGGACGGGTCCATGAACGTCCATTCGGGCACGATGCCCTGCTCGCCGCGCCAGGCCCGTAGGCGTGCGCTGTACTGCGCGTTGGGTGAGTTGTCGGTGCCGTGACCTGCACAAACAGCATCCGGGCGGCACGGGTTAGAACCAGTTGTCAGGAACGATCTACAGCTCGTAATGCGCAGGTCTCGGGTTCGAATCCCGTTCGCCTGCACCACCGACGCAGGCTCGACCGCCCGGTCGGGTCGCTCCGAACCAGGTACTTCCCAGGGATTTTTCAGGGACTTTCAGCTCTGTCCCAGGGACATTCCAGGGACTTTTCGCTGAGTAGGAGGGAAAGGCCCTGACAGCTCCGAAAGGCGCAAAGTCCCAGGCCAGGACTGTTTCCTTACCAGCTGATGAGCTCGCCAAGTCGTGTCTCGGACGGACCGTGGTGGCCGGGCGAGGATGCGCGGGCGAGATGCTAGGTAGGCGCCGCGCGAGCCACTCGACGACGGCGCCGCCTTAGGCGCTGTTCCGGGCGAATTCCCCCTTGAACAGCGCCAGTTGGCGGCGTCGCCGTACTCGCTCAGTATGAGTAGAACCCCGACCCCGACTTCCGCCCCAGCCGCCCCGCGTCCACCATCCGCTGGAGCAGCGGGGGAGCGGCGTACAGGGGTTCCTTGTACTCGTGGTACATGGACTCGGCGACCGAGGCCACGGTGTCCAGGCCGATCAGGTCGGAGAGCTTGAGGGGGCCCATCGGGTGGGCGCAGCCCAGTTCCATGCCGTTGTCGATGTCCTCGCGGCTGGCGATGCCCGACTCGAACATCCGGATCGCGGAGAGCAGGTACGGGATGAGCAGGGCGTTGACGACGAAGCCGGAGCGGTCCTGGGCGCGGATGGCGTGCTTGCCCAGTACGTCGTGCACCAGGACCTCGGCGCGCTTGATGGTCTCCTCGGCGGTGGTGAGCGCGGGGATGAGCTCCACCAGCTTCTGCACCGGGGCCGGGTTGAAGAAGTGGATCCCGATGACCTGGTCGGGGCGGGAGGTGGCGACCGCCAGCTTCACCAGCGGGATCGACGAGGTGTTGGACGCCAGGATCGCGTCCGGCCGGGTGATCACCTGATCGAGGACCTGGAAGATCTCGGTCTTGACCTGCTCGTTCTCCACGACCGCCTCGATGACGAGATCGCGGTCGGCGAACTCACCGAGGTCGGTGGTGAAGCTGAGCCGGCCGAGCGTCGCATCGCGCTCCGCGGTGGTGATCTTGCCCCGCTCGGCGGCCTTGCCGAGGGAGTTGGTCAAGCGGGTGCGGCCCAGTTCCAGAGCTTCGCCGGTGGTCTCGGCGACCATGACGTCCAGTCCGGCGCGGGCGCACACCTCGGCGATGCCTGCGCCCATCTGGCCGCAGCCGACCACTCCGACGCGTGCAATGTCGGCAAATGAGTCCGTCACCTCGTGCCTTTCGCTGTTCTTCAGGACCGGCGGTACGCCGTAAGGGTCCGACGCCCGCCTCGGTCCCGACGTTACTCCGCGCGGTGCTGTGCTACGGCCGCCGGGGCGGGCATTCTGAGCCCTCAGAGCAGGATGAACCGGACAACCTGGGGACTTTCGATGGGACGGATCACACGAAGAGGCTTTGCGGTGGCCGCGCTCGGCGCGGCCACCGCGCTGCTGACGACGGGCGCGGGCGCGCCCTCGGGGCGCATGCCGCGGCGCGAGATGCGCGGCATGTGGCTGGCGACCGTCGGCAACCTGGACTGGCCCTCCAGACCGAAACTGCCGCCCGCCGAGCAACAGCGCGAGCTCCGCGCCCACTTCGACACGGCCGTCAAGCACCGGCTCAACACCGTCTTCTTCCAGGTGCGCGCCACCGCGGACGCGCTGTGGCCCTCCCCGTACGAGCCGTGGGCGGAGTACCTCACCGGGCAGCAGGGCCGCGACCCCGGCTGGGACCCGCTGGCCTTCGCGGTCCGCGAGGCGCACCAGCGCGATCTCGAACTGCATGCGTGGTTCAACCCGTACCGGGTGGCCAACCACACCGATCTGCGGCGGCTGGCCGCCGACCACCCGGTGCGCCGGCAACCGGACTGGGCGATCCCCTACGGCGGCAAGCTCTACTACAACCCCGGGCTGCCGGAGGTCCGCAGTTTCGTCCAGGACGCGATGCTCGACGCGGTCGCGCGCTACCCCGTCGACGGGGTGCACTTCGACGACTACTTCTATCCGTATCCGGTGGCCGGCCGGCACTTCGACGACGACGCGGCGTACGACGCCTACGGCGGCGACTTCGAGAGCCGGGACGACTGGCGGCGGGACAACGTCGACCGGATGGTCTACGAGATGGCGCGGCTGCTCGACGAGGGCGGGGAGCGCGCCGGGCGCCGGGTGCGGTTCGGCGTCAGCCCGTTCGCCGTCTGGCGCAACCATGACACCGATCCGCTGGGCTCCCGTACCCGGGCCGGGGTGCAGACCTACGACGACCTCTACGCCGACACCCGCCGCTGGGTGCGGGAGGGCTGGCTCGACTACATCGTGCCGCAGGTCTACTGGCCCCTCGGTACCGAGGGCGCCGACTACGCCGAACTGGTGCCGTGGTGGTCACGGACCGTCGAGGGCACCGGCGTCGACCTCTACATCGGCGAGGCGCTCTACAAGGCCGGCGGCGGCGGGCCGGCCGCATGGCAGGACCCGGCCGAACTCTCCCGCCACCTCACCTTCGCCCGCGGCTATCCGCAGGTCGGCGGCCATGTCTACTTCTCGGCGAAGGAGGTGGCGCAGGACCGGGCCGGGGCCATGGCGCGGGTGGTGCGGGAGCACTACGGCAGTGCGGTACGGCCGTAGCGGCCGTACCGCGGCCCGTCTGCGGTTCCTCAGCGGCCGGGGTTGATGTCCGAGGTCTTGGCGTGCCTGACGACCGAGTCGGGGCCCGGGGACATGATCGACTCATGCCCGTTCTCGTCGCGGACGCGGAAGGGCGGATCGCCGTTCGTGCCCAGTACCTCGATGATTTCGACGACATGGTCGTGATGCCCGACGGTCCTGCCGTGCACCACCAGCCGGTCGCCCTTCGTCGCGTGCATCAGGGGTCCTCCCCGCTTCGGGCGGCCATGCGACCCGTACGGCCGACGACGCGGCGGCCGAGCGGTTGAACGGCCAACGATTTCAACGGTTTACGGACCTGAGGAAGGCCCGGACGGCGGTACGCGCCATCGCGGCAAGTTTACGTCCGCAGCGGGGGCGCGCACCCGGGGAGCGGCGGTCGGCGGATTCCGGGCGCCCGTCGCCGCCCCGCCCGTGCGGTGTGCCGCCCATGCGCTGCGTCGCCCGTGCGCCCCGCCGTCCGCCGACCCGTCCGCCGACCCGCCCGGCACCGCCGCCGGTCAGCCCCGGGCCCGCTGGGTGACCGCGATGCAGGCCAGCACCGCGAGCGCGGCCACGGGAGCGGCCGGCGGCAGCCGCTCGCCCAGCAGCAGCACGGACCACACCAGCGTCAGCAGCGGCTGGGCGAGCTGGAGCTGGCTCGCCTTGGAGATGCCGATCGCGGCCATGCCCCGGTACCAGACGACCATCCCGAGGAAGGTCGAGCCGATCGCGAGCCACAGCAGCCCGCCGACGGCGTGCGCCGTCAGCTGCAGCGGCTCGCCGGAGAGCGCCAACGCCGCGCCCGGCACCGTCACCGGGAGCGCCAGCACCAGTGCCCAGCCGATCACCTGCCAGCCCGGCATATGGCGGGCCAGCCGGCCGCCCTCCGTGTAGCCGGCCGCGCACACCAGCAGCGCCGCGAACAGGAACAGATCGCCGCGGCCGGGTGCGCCGCCGCTCTGCTGCACCGCGAAGCCGATGACGACGGCGGCGCCGATCAGCGAGGCGACCCAGAACGTGCGGGAGGGCCGGGCGCCGGTCCGTACGGCGGAGCAGGCGGCGGTGGTCAGGGGCAGCAGACCGATCACGACGGCCGCATGGGAGGTGGTCGAGGTCTCCAGGGCGAGCGTGGTCAGCAGCGGAAAGCCGAGGACCACCCCGCCCGTGACGACCGCGATCCCCGCCCAGTGGCGGCGCTCCGGGAGGCGCACCCGGAACACCGCGAGCGCTCCGCCGGCCAGCGCGGCGGCCAGCACGCTGCGCAGCATCACCACCGTCCAGGGGCCCATCCCCTCCAGCGCCCAGGCGGTCGCGGGGAAGGTGAGCGAGAAGGAGGCGACGCCGAGGGCGGCGAGCAGGGCGCCCCGGGCGGCCAGGGTCGCGGCCGCGGTGTAGGCGGCCGTCGAGTAGACCCGGGTCGCGGCCATCACCCCGATGTTCTCCGCGTACGTCGTGGTGGCCGGGC
>NZ_JBSFYC010000088.1:0-28369 GCF_053595675.1 Streptomyces sp. NPDC002446
CGCCGATGGTACTGCAGGGGGGACCCTGTGGGAGAGTAGGACGCCGCCGAACAATATTTGTGGGAAGGCCCCGCACCGTATGGTGCGGGGCCTTTTTGCGTTCTCGGGGGATTTCCGGAGGTGGGCTTCCGGGGTGGATTGGTTGATGGAGAAGGGGAATGGGCGACATGGACGGTGTCGTGCGTGCCCCTTTGGCGCTTCTTGATGGTGCTGGCCGGGCCCGGGGCCGGGGCGTTGTGGCGACACCGTGCCGGCTCTCTCTTCGCTGTAGCTGTACTGGAGCGACTTCCGCGCCCAACTAGCTGGGCAACGCCGCGTCCCCGAAGCGCTCTGCCCGTAACGCATCTGTCGGCTAGCGGCCCGCAGTGCCAGCCGTGCAATGCCATGCCGTGCAGGGCCATGCGGTGCAAGTCTGTGCTGCGGAATTGCCCGACGCCGAGTGCTCCCCGTCTCATATGTCCCATGTGTATGAGGGGTGGTATGAGTGGGGCAGCACCACAGGGGCGGTGTTGCGGCGGTCGGTGTTACAGCCTGCCGGTGGACTTCAGGGTGAGGTACGCGTCGGCCAGGTCGGGGGCCAGATGGTCCGGGGTGGAGTCGATGACGGTGATGCCGTGGCGGCGGAGGCGGTCTGCTGTGTGGCGGCGGGCGGCACGTGTCTGTTCTGCGGCTGCCGCTGCGTAGACCGCCTGGGGGCTGTGGCGTCCGGTTGCCATCTCTTCGATGCGCGGGTCGGCGACGGCCGCGACGATGAGTTCGTTGCGCTGGGTGAGAGTGGGGAGGACGGGGAGGAGCGCTTCCTCCACGGGGGCCGCGTCGAGGCCGGTGAAGAGCACGATGAGGGAGCGACGCGGGGTGCGGCGGCGGATCGCGGCGGCGAGGCCGCGGGCGTCCGCCTCGACCAGTTCGGGATCGAGGGGGGCGAGCGCCTCGGTCAGGGCCGGGAGGACATCGCGGGCCGCGCGGCCTTGCACGGAGGCGCGTACCCGGCGGTCGTAAGCGAGCAGGTCCACGCGGTCGCCGGCGCGGGCGGCGAGGGCGCCGAGCAGCAAGGCGGCGTCCATGGAGGCGTCGAGGCGAGGAATGTCGCCGACGCGGCCGGCGGAGGTGCGGCCGGTTTCCAGGACGAGCAGGATGCGGCGGTCGCGTTCAGGACGCCAGGTGCGGACGGCGAGGTCCTGGCGGCGCGCGGTGGCGCGCCAGTCGATGGAGCGGGTGTCGTCGCCGGGGGTGTAGTCGCGGAGGCTGTCGAATTCGGTGCCTTCGCCGCGGGTGAGGATGCTGGTGCGGCCGTCGAGTTCGCGGAGTCGTGCGAGTTTGGCGGGGAGGTGCTTGCGGCTGGTGAACGGCGGCAGCACACGCAGCGTCCAGGGGACGTGGTGGGTTCCCTGACGGGCCGCCAGGCCTAGCGGGCCGTAGGAGCGGACGGTGACGCGGACGGCGTGGTGGTCGCCACGGCGGGTGGGACGGAGCGTGGTGGTGAGGCGGCGCCGCTCGGCGGCGGGGATGCGCACAGTGTGGCGGGATGCGGGGATGTCCGAGCCGGGGTGGAAGGAGCTCGGGGGCCAGGCGTCGCGGATGTCGGCGCGCAGGTGACGGCGGCTCGGGTTGGTGAGGGTGAGGTGTGTGTGGGCTTCGCCTGTTAGTCGAACAGTTGTGTCACCGGTTCGGGTGAAATGGAGCTTCCGCACTGGCGCGGCGAGCGCCAGGTCGCACAAAATTGCTATCAGCAGGGCGAGTTGGACGGTGAGGATGCCGAGCCAACTGGGCAGCACGAAGCCGACGAAGAGGGCTCCGAGTGCGGAGATGAGGGCGGTGCGTCCGGTGAGGGCCACGGTGTCGTCTTAGCGGGGGACGGGGACATGAGCGAGTACGGCGTTGATCACGGAGTCTGCGGTGACTCCTTCCATCTCCGCTTCGGGGCGGAGCTGGATGCGGTGCCGGAGCGTGGGAAGAGCAAGGGCCTTGACGTCGTCAGGAGTGACATAGTCGCGGCCGGTGAGCCAGGCCCAGGCGCGTGACGTCGAAAGCAGGGCGGTAGCGCCTCGGGGGGAGACGCCGAGTGCGAGTGAGGGGGATTCGCGGGTGGCACGGCAGATATCGACGATATAGCCGGTGACTTCGGGGGAGACCGAGGTCTTGGCGACCGCGGCGCGGGCAGCATCGAGGTCGGCGGCGGAGGCGACGGGGCGGAGCCCTGCGGCGCTCAGGTCGCGGGGGCTGAAGCCGGCCGCGTGGCGGGTGAGGATGTCTATCTCGTCGTGACGGGCGGGGAGCGGAACCGTCAGTTTCAGCAGGAACCGGTCGAGTTGGGCCTCGGGCAGCGGATAGGTGCCCTCGTACTCCACAGGGTTCTGCGTGGCGGCCACCAGGAACGGCTCGGGGAGGGGACGGGCTGTGCCGTCGACGGTCACCTGGCGCTCTTCCATTGCTTCGAGCAGGGAGGCCTGGGTCTTGGGGGGCGTGCGGTTGATCTCGTCGGCGAGTAGCAGGTTGGTGAAGACGGGGCCCGGCTGGAAGGAGAACTCTGCGCTGCGGGCGTCGTAGACCAGCGAGCCGGTGACATCGCTCGGCATCAGGTCGGGGGTGAACTGGACGCGCTTGGTGTCGAGTTCGAGGGCAGCTGACAGGGAGCGTACGAGAAGGGTCTTGGCGACGCCGGGGGCGCCTTCGAGGAGCACATGACCGCGGCAGAGGAGGGCGACGACCAGGCCGGTGACGGCGGGGTCCTGGCCTACGACGGCCTTGGCTATCTCGGTGCGCAGGTCCTCGAGGGAGGCTCGGGCGCTGTCAGCGGTCGGGGTGCTCACGGGGGGCGTGCCTCTCTTGGGAAACGAGCGAGGATTCGAGTTCGTCGAGTTGGTCCGCCAGGCGGACCAAGGCCTTGTCGTCCGCGGGTGGCGGGCCGAAAAGGAGGGCGTGGAGACCTGTTCCGGCGTCAGGGGCGGACGCCAAGTGGGCTTGTACGGCCGGGATGAGGGTCTCGGGCGTGTGGGCGTGAGCCGGGGGCACGCCGAGGAGGGGGGCGAGTCGTGTGCGGGTCGCGGAGCGCAGGACGGCTGAAGCCCTGTCACGGGCGTTGGCCTGTTCGTAGAGGCGTGCGTGGCCCTCGGTGGTCTCGGCTGCGGGGACGGTGACGGGGAGCTTCTCCGGCACCAGGGGGCCGAGTCGGCGCGCGCGCCAGAGGGCTGCGAGTACGGCGGCGAAGGCGAGTTGAAGCAGGGCCCAGCGCCAGCCGGAGGGGATCAGGTCGAAGAAGCCGCGCTGGTCGTCCTGGGCGGACGACGGGTCGCTTACGGAGGGGAGGTACCAGACCAGATGTTCGTGGGGACCGAGGAGTTGGAGTGCCAGCGAGGCGTTGCCGTTCTCGGCGAGGTGCTGGTTGTAGAGGAGATCGGCGGAGCCGAGGAGCACGGTGTCACGGCCGGTGCCGGCGGCCGGCAGGCGCAGCAGGGTGGGCCTGCCGCCGCTGAGGTAGCAACGGTCGGCGCCGTCAGCGGCGGTGGCGTAGCGCAGACCACCGAGGAGGGCGTCGCCGGCGCGGCGGGCTTCGGGCAGAGAACAGGCGGGCGGCCGTGCGGAGCTGCCGACCGGGGTGTCGATCTGAACGTTCGGGGCGAAGATTCCGAGCGCCGGAGCGCCGGGGGCGAGCAGGACGGTGCGTCCGGGGGTGCGCGCGGTCGCGGTGTGCAGGCCCGTCAGCTGGCGTTGTGTCAGTACGTCGGGGTTGGTGACGAGGAGGGTGGTGCCGGGGCCCGCTGCTGCGGCGGCTTCCTCCGAGGTCGTCACGACCTGGGTGGAGACGCCGTGGGCGGCGAGGAGTCGGGCCAGTGCCTGGCTTCCGGAGCGGTCCGCGGAGCGGGGGTCGAGTCGGCCGTGCTGCTCACCGGACTGCAGGGCCGCGAGGACGATTCCACTGATGACAAGCAGGAGGAGCGCGAGCAGGGGGCCGCGCGAGCGGGCCCACAGACGACGCGTGGTGGGGGAGAGCGCGGGGGTGCCCGCGGTGGCCGTGGTCATCCGCGGCTCCTGGTCGCGGTGGTGGTCAGGGCGGGCTTGGCGCGTTGGAGGTCGGTGTCGAGGCCGGTCAGGAGGGCGTATGCCCGTTCCGTGCCGGGGCGGCCGCCGTATGTGACGTCGTCGAAGGTGCGGGCGGCGGTGCGCAGTTGGTCGGCGTACGAGGGGAGCACCCGGCCCGCCTCGGTGGCGGCCTCGTCGGCGGTGCGGCCGGGGCCGGGAGTGAGCAGGGCGCGCTCTTCGAGAGCGAGGACGATGGCGCGCATGCGGTCCTGGACGGCCTGGTTCCAGTGGCCCGCGGCGGCGTGCCGGTCGGCGGCCGCGCGGTGTTCCGCGGCCGTGCGGGGGGTGTCACCGAAGAGCGCGCCGCTCGTGGTGGGAGTGCGGCGTACCGCGCCGAGCCGGAGCCGGAGGGCGACGACCAGCAGCAGGACGAACGCGGCGATGGCGAGCAGCCCGATCCAGCCGCCCGGTGTGGTGCCGGCGGCCGCGCTGAAGAACTCGTTGACGCGGTCCCAGAGCCAGTCCAGGGCTCGCTGGATCGGGTTGGGGTCGTGCTGGTGGTACCGCGGATCGGACAGCTCGCGCTCGGCCGCCTCGCGGGCGGGGAGGCGAGGCGTCCGCACGGGTATGTCGTCGTCGGTGTATGCCATGAGTGGTCCGAGCACGGCCGTGTTCCCCCCTGTGATCACCGCATCAGCTTCCCGGAGCGGTTTCGGTGGGGCCCTGGTCGGCTTCGTCGGCGGGTGCCGTCGTGGCCGTCGGCGCTTCGTCGGAGGGGGCGTCGGCGCCGTAGCCGGGGAGGCCGGCGGCGCGGGCGAGTTCGAGGTCGAGGGCCTCGCGGCGGATGCGCTGGTCCATGTACAGGAGCGCGGTGACGCCGGCGCTGATCGGGAAGGTGACGGTGGAGCTGATGACGGCGCCGATGCCCAGCACGGTCAGGAACGTCCAACCGGTGCTGTCAGTGGTGCCGTTCGCCCAGTCCATGAGGCTCTCGCCGTCGATGAGGAAGGCGATGAGAGTGGCCGGGATCTGGACGATGAACTCGACGATGGCGATCAGCAGGTAGGCGAGCAGCTGGGCGCCCAGTACCCGCCACCAGGAGCCCCGTACGAGCTTGACGGAGCGGCGCATGGACGCGATGACGCCCTGCTTCTCCAGCATCAGTGCGGGGGAGGAGAGGCTGAAGCGGACCCACAGCCAGATGTTCACGACGGTGGCGGCCAGTCCACCGAACAGGGCGAGGAGGATGCCCATGTCGAGCGTGCCCGTGGCGGCCAGGATGACGCCGGGAGCCACGCCGACCGCGAATATCGCGGTGATGATCGTGGGGAGCAGAACGAGCAGGCCGAGCAGGCGGGGGAGCTGGCCACGGGCGTCGCGCCAAGCATCCGCGGAGGTCACCGGGCGGCCCAGCACGGCACGGCTCACGACCATGGTGAGCAGACCGGTGGCGATGATCGTGGCGAGCAGTCCGATCGCCGAGGTGATGGCGCTGCCGGAGAGGGTGTCGCCGAGCTGGCGCATGGTCTCGCGGAGCGGCGGGACGTTATTGCCCGAGACGGTGGCCGCTCGGCCGGAGTCCTGGAACCACACCCCGGTGACGACGGTGACGGCGGTCTGCGAGACGACCGCGACGAGCAGCGAGATGCCGAGGACGGTGCGCCAGTGGGCGCGCATGGTGGAGACCGCGCCGTCGAGGATCTCGCCGATGGCGAGCGGCCGCAGCGGGATGACGCCCGGCTTGGCCACCGGAGGCGTCGCGGCCCAGCTGCCGCCCCAGGAGGACTGCTGGCCGGGGCCGGGCTGGCTGCCCCAGCCGGGGCGGGCCGAGCCGGCCGACGCGGCACGGGAGCGGTCGCCGGCCGTGTCCTGACCGCCGCTGCTGCCGTGGGGGCCGCTCTGGCTGGGGATGCCGGCGGGGGCCGACCACTGGCCGGCGGGCGGCTGTTCCTTGGACCAGTTCGGCGGGGCCGGCTGCTCCGCGGGGCCGGGCGGATCCTCCGAGGTGGGCTGGGTGGGCTGCTCCTGCGTGCCGCGGCCCGGCTCGTCGGAGGGCGTGGATCCGGGCGAGGCCCAGCCCGGAGAGTTGTTCATCGTCGCTCCTTCTTACTGGCCGTCCGCCGGGGCGGCCGGGGTCCGGGGTCCGCGGTGCCAGTCATCGTGTCATGGCGTCCGGGGTCGTGTACCCGCGCCCTGAGAGTGAGGGGACCTTCTGTTCGAGGGCGGTTCGGCGGCAGACTGAACGAATGGGCGATCAGTACGAGATATCCGAGGCGGGTGCCGGGATGCTCGCCATCCCGTCGTTGCGCTGGGAGGAGCCGCCGGAGGGGCCCGTGGTGGTCCTCCTCGACCAGACCCGGCTGCCGGCCGAGGAGGTCGAGCTGGTGTGTACGGACGTACCGGCGCTGGTCGAGGCGATCCGGACGCTGGCTGTGCGCGGGGCGCCATTGCTGGGCATCGCGGGTGCCTATGGCGTCGCGCTGGCCGCGGCGCGGGGCTTCGACGTGGAGGAGGCTGCACAGGCGCTGGCGCAGGCCCGGCCGACCGCGGTCAATCTGGGGTACGGCGTACGCCGGGCGGCCACGGCGTACCGGGCGGCGACGGCCGACGGGGCTGATGCCCGGGCGGCAGCGGCGGCGGCGCTGGCCGAGGCCAGGGCGGTGCATGCGGAAGACATCGCGGCCAGCGCGCGGATGGCGGAGCACGGTATGGCGCTGCTGGGTGAGCTGCTGCCGGGCGGCGGCCACCGGATTCTCACGCACTGCAATACGGGGGCGCTGGTGTCCGGGGGCGAGGGCACCGCCCTGGCGGTGGCGCTCGCGGCGCACCGGGCCGGGCGGCTGCGCCGGCTGTGGGTGGACGAGACGCGGCCTCTGCTGCAGGGGGCGCGGCTGACCGCCTACGAGGCGGCGCGGGCGGGCATGGCGTACACGGTGCTGTCGGACGGTGCTGCGGGCTCGCTGTTCGCCGGACGTGAGGTGGACGCGGTGCTGATCGGGGCGGATCGCATCGCTGCGGACGGTTCGGTCGCCAACAAGGTCGGTAGTTATCCGCTGGCGGTGCTGGCGCGCTACCACCATGTTCCGTTCGTCGTGGTGGCGCCGACCAGCACGGTCGATCTGGAGACCGAGGAGGGTGCGGATATCGAGGTGGAACAGCGACCGGGGCAGGAAGTGACGGAGTTCTCTTTGCCCTCTGTGCAGGGGGCCGGGGCGGTTGCGGGCAGTGGCATACCGGTGGCGCCGTTGGGCGCGCAGGCCTACAACCCGGCCTTCGACGTCACTCCGCCCGAGCTGGTGACGGCGATCGTCACGGAGGCCGGGGTGGTGTCGCCGGTGACCCGGGAGGCGCTTGCCGAGGTGTGTTCCACGTCACGATGGAGTAAGTCACGATCAGGTAATGGGATGATGGCCGAATGAAGGGACGCGTCCTGGTCGTCGACGACGACACCGCACTGGCAGAGATGCTCGGCATCGTGCTGCGCGGCGAAGGCTTTGAACCGTCGTTCGTGTCGGACGGTGACAAGGCTCTGGCTGCCTTCCGCGAGACCAAGCCCGATCTTGTGCTGCTCGACCTGATGCTGCCCGGGCGGGACGGTATCGAGGTGTGCCGGCTGATCCGGGCGGAGTCCGGTGTGCCGATCGTCATGCTGACCGCCAAGAGCGACACGGTGGATGTGGTGGTCGGGCTCGAGTCGGGCGCGGACGACTACATCGTCAAGCCGTTCAAGCCCAAGGAGCTGGTGGCGCGGATCCGGGCCCGGCTGCGGCGTTCGGAGGAGCCGGCGCCCGAGCAGCTGGCGATCGGTGACCTGGTCATCGATGTGGCCGGCCACTCGGTGAAGCGGGACGGGCAGTCGATCGCGCTGACCCCGCTGGAGTTCGATCTGCTGGTGGCGCTGGCGCGCAAGCCGTGGCAGGTGTTCACGCGTGAGGTGCTGCTCGAACAGGTCTGGGGCTATCGGCACGCCGCCGACACCCGGCTGGTCAATGTCCATGTGCAGCGGCTGCGCTCCAAGGTCGAGCGGGATCCGGAGCGTCCGGAGATCGTGGTGACCGTGCGCGGTGTCGGCTACAAGGCCGGGCCAAGCTGAGATGATCCGGGACGGTTCGACCCCGGAGGGAAAGCGGGGGCGCACCGTCGGCGCGACGGGTGATATGTCCCTTTCGGCTAGGTTTGCTGCTCGGTTGCTGCGTGGTGGGCAGTTGCTGCCCGACGGCGCGGTGAGCGGGCCGGTCCACCCCCTGCTGCGGCTCTTCAGCCGCTGGGTACGCCGGCCGTTGCTGCCCGCCCTGCGACTGTGGCGCCGCAACATCCAGCTGCGCGTGGTGGCGACCACGCTGCTGATGTCACTCGCCGTGGTCCTACTGCTCGGCGTCGTGGTCGTCGGGCAGGTCCGTAACGGCCTGCTCACGGCCAAGGCGCAGGCCGCGCAGAGCCAGGCCGTGGGCGGCTTCAGCGTCGCCCAGAAGATGGCCGACGGCGCCGACGACACCCGTACCGACGACACCGCCCGCACCGGCAACCGCGGTACCCAGGACTCCGCGACCTG
Organism: Streptomyces sp. NPDC002446; assembly: GCF_053595675.1. Lineage (NCBI taxonomy): Bacteria > Bacillati > Actinomycetota > Actinomycetes > Kitasatosporales > Streptomycetaceae > Streptomyces > Streptomyces sp. NPDC002446. Next base: position 8,573 of record NZ_JBSFYC010000088.1, read on the forward strand.
GCTGACCGGCCTGGTCGAACAGCTCGCCAGTGGCGGGCAGGGCGTGTTCTCGGTCGTGGCGCTCAGCTCCGACTCCGACGAACCGTTCGGCGACTCCAGCCCCGGAACGCGCGGGCCGCGTGCCTCCGGCGACGTCGATCCCGAGCGGAGCGTGCCCGCCGAGCTGCGGCGGAAGCTGGACACCAAGTCCGGGACGTTCCGCCAGTACACCCAGATCAAGCGCATCGGGTCGGACGACGGTGTCCCGGCGCTGATCATCGGCAAGCGGCTCAACGACGTCAACAGCAACCAGTACCAGCTCTACTACCTCTTCCCGTTCAGCCAGGAAGCGGAGTCGCTCAAGCTCGTGACGGGGACCCTCGCGACGGCCGGGGTGTTCGTCGTGATCCTGCTCGGCGCGATCGCCTGGCTGGTCGTGCGGCAGGTCGTCACACCCGTACGGATGGCCGCCGGGATCTCCGAGCGGCTCGCCGCCGGCCTCCTCCAGGAGCGGATGAAGGTCACCGGCGAGGACGACATCGCCCGGCTCGGCGAGTCCTTCAACAAGATGGCGCAGAACCTCCAGGTCAAGATCCAGCAGCTGGAGGAGCTGTCCCGGATGCAGCGCCGCTTCGTCTCCGACGTCTCGCACGAGCTGCGCACGCCGCTGACGACCGTACGCATGGCGGCCGACGTCATCCATGAGGTGCGCGACGAGTTCGACCCCGCCACGGCACGCTCCGCCGAGCTGCTGCGCGGCCAGCTCGACCGCTTCGAATCGCTGCTCGCGGAGCTGCTGGAGATCAGCCGGTTCGACGCGGGGGCGGCCGCGCTGGAGGCCGAGCCGATAGACCTGCGCGATGTGGTGCACCGCGTCATCGAGGGCGCCGAGCCGCTCGCCGAGCGCAAGGGCACCCGCATCCTGGTGCGCGGCGCCGAACAGCCGGTCATAGCCGAGGCCGACACCCGCCGCGTGGAGCGGGTGCTGCGCAATCTGGTCGTCAACGCCGTCGAGCACGGCGAGGGCCGGGACGTCGTGGTGCGGCTGGCCTCCGCGGGCAGCCGCAGCGGCGGCGCGGTCGCCGTCGCGGTCCGCGACTACGGCGTCGGCCTCAAGCCCGGCGAGGCCACCCGGGTCTTCAACCGCTTCTGGCGGGCGGACCCGGCCCGGGCCCGCACGACCGGCGGTACGGGGCTCGGCCTGTCCATCGCCGTCGAGGACGCCCGGCTGCACGGCGGCTGGCTGCAGGCCTGGGGCGAGCCGGGCGGCGGCTCGCAGTTCCGGCTGACCCTGCCCCGTACCGCCGGCGAGCCGCTGCGGGGCTCCCCGATACCGCTGGAGCCGGAGGACTCACGGCGCAACCGCGGGCTGGACGAGACCGGACAGCCGCGAGCCGGGGCGGGCCGCAAGGCGTCCACGATCCCGGTCCAGGCGCGGGTCTCGCTGCCGGGCGGTGCGCCCTCGCTCGCCTCCGAGCCGCGTGCCATGGCGCGGGCGACCGCCGATCCCACGGCGCTGCCCGGCAGCGGCGCCCGGGTGATGCCGCAGAGCGGGAGCGTACGGAGCGCAGAGACAGCGCGCGACGGGAGCGCGCGCACCGGCGAGCCGCCCCGTGACGGCGAGGCCGAGCAGGGAGCCGGACAGGGCGTGGAATCGGAAGGCGGGCCGCGTGGACACTGAGCGCGTGAGCGAGCGCGGGGTGGGGCCCACGTCCCGTAAGCGCGCCCGCAGGGGAGCCGGGCAGGCGCGGAAACTGACGCTGCTGGGCTGCGCGGCGGCGCTGCTGGCCGGATGTGCGTCCATGCCGGACAGCGGCGAGGTCACGGCGGTCGACCAGTCGCCGCGCTCCGAGGGCGACTCGCAGGTGCGGGTCTACGGCGTACCCCCGCAGGACGGTGCGCAGCCGACCAACATCGTGCGCAGCTTCCTCGACGCCACGACCAGCGACGAGGCCGATTTCCGTACGGCCACCCAGTATCTGGCCAAGTCGGCGAAGCGGACCTGGCGGCCGTTCCAGGTCACCAAGGTGCTCCAGGAGCGCCCCAAGCCCGAGCCGAAGGTGCAGCCCAACCGCGAGGACGTGAACGGCTACACGGTCACCCTGTCCGGCAGCCAGGTGGCGTCGGTCGACGACCGGCACGCCTACCGGCCGGAGGAGCAGCCGTACCGCCAGACGATCCACCTCATCAAGGAGGGCGGACAGTGGCGTATCGACCGGCTGCCCAACGGGCTGGTGCTGGGGCTGTCCGACTTCCAGCGCATCTACCGCTCCGTCAACAAGTACTACTTCGCCTCCTACAAGTCGGAGTCGGAGGAGCCGAAGGCGAGCCGCAATGTGCTCGTCGCGGACCCGGTCTACCTGCGGCAGCGGATAAAACCGATCACGGCCAGTGTCGAGGCGCTGCTCTCCGGGCCCACCGACTGGCTGAACCAGGTGACGACCTCGGCGTTCCCGCCCGGCACCCGGCTCGCCGCGCGTGATCTGTCGCTGGACGACTCCAATGCGCTGCGGGTCAAGCTGAGCAAGGAGTCGGTGAGCACCGACACCGCCCAGTGCAAGCGGATGGCGGCTCAGCTCTTCTTCACCGTCCAGGACATGACACGCGCCTCGAAGATCAGCGAGGTGGAGCTCCAGGACAACAGCGGTAACTCGCTGTGTGTGCTGTCCCAGGAGCAGGCCGAGCGCGACTACGCGCCGTCGCCGCGCGCCGTGCGCTCCGCCAAGGAGTACTTCATCGACGCCGACCACAAGGTCGTCGCCATGTCGGACACCGCGACCGAGCCGACGCCGGTGCGCGGTCCGTTCGGTACGGGCAGTACGCCGCTGCGCTCGGTCGCCATCTCGCACGGCGAGAACGCCGCGGCCGGTGTCTCCAGTGATGGCCGGTCCCTGTACGTGGCCGCCATGGAGGACGGCATCGAGCGCGGCCGTCCACTGCTGACCAGCGGCGGTTCGGCCAAGCACGCCGACGACGGGCTGACCGCGCCGAGCTGGGACGGGCTGGGGGACCTGTGGATCGCGGACCGCGATGCCCACGGCTCCCGGCTGCTGCGGATGCGCGAGGGCAAGGGCGATCCCGAAGAGGTCGCGGTACCCGGTCTCGGCGAGCGGCGGATCAAGGCGATCAAGGTGGCCGCGGACGGTATCCGGATCGCGGTCCTTGTGGAGGACAAGGGGCGTACGACGCTCCAGCTCGGCCGGGTCGAGCGTGGCGGCAGTTCGGCGCATCCTGAGCTGTCGGTGCAGGAACTGCGACCGATCGCACCGCAGTTGGAGGACGTGGTGGCTGCGTCCTGGGCCGGGGGCAGCCGCCTGGTGGTCGTCGGGCGGGAGTCCGGCGGGGTGCAGCAGATGCAGTTCATGGAGACCGACGGCTCGGCGTCCAACGCGCAGACGCTGCCCGGCGTCAACGGCGTCAAGGCGGTCGCCGCCTCGGAGGACGAGACCAGGCCGCTGATCGCCGATGCCACCGAGGGCATTGTGCGGCTGCCTCCGGACGCGAACTGGAAGACGGTGGCGAAGGACGGGACGGCGCCGGTCTATCCCGGATGACGCCGTGACCGGGGGGCGGCGCGGGCCGGCGGAGCGCGGGTCGTTCTGCCGCCGTGCCCCTGCCGACGTGCCGGTGCGGGCGGCGGGACGCCCTCGGGCCCGGCGCCTCGGCGCGGGCCCGCGTCACTGACCGCCGCCGGGCCCGCGCCGAGGCGCCGCACGAGTTATCCACAGGGGTGGTGGCCGGACGCGGACGGCGGGACAGTGGGGCCATGCAGGGGGTGTGGCGCGAACTGGCCGGTCTTGTCCTGCCGGTCGCCTGTGCGGGGTGTGGCCGGCCGCGTACGGAGCTGTGTACGGAGTGTCGCCGGGCGCTCGCGCGGGACGGGCGCGGGGCGCGGCGGGTGCGTCCGCGGCCGGGGCCGGCGGGGCTGCCCCGGGTGTGGGCGGGTGCGCCGTACGCCGACGAGGTGCGGGCGGTGCTGCTGGCGCACAAGGAACGGGGTGCGCTGCGGCTGGCCGGGCCGCTGGGGGCGGTGCTGGCCGGGGCGGTGCGGGGGCTGCGGCCGGGCGGCGGGCCGCTGCCGCTGGTGCCGGTGCCGTCGGCCCGGAGGTCGGTGGCCGGGCGGGGGCATGATCCGGTGCGCAGGATCGCGCTGGCGGCGGCCGCTGCGCTGCGACGGGCGGGGGTGGGGGCCCATGTCCTCCCCGTGCTGCGGCAGCGCCGTGCGGTGTCCGACCAGGCGGGCCTGAGCGCCCGGCAGCGGCTGGCGAACGTCGCGGGGGCACTGGAGGTGCGGGGCGCGGCCGGGAGGCTGCTGACGGGGCAGCCAGTGGTGCTGGTGGACGATCTGGTGACGACGGGGGCCACGCTGGCCGAGGCGGCGCGGGCGGTCGTGGCGGCCGGCGGTGCGGTGATCGGGGCGGCCGTGGTGGCGGCGCCGGGCAGTGCCTTTGAAATCGATGTGCAGCGCCGGGCCGGCCGGGGAATGGAATTCCCACATGGCCGGTAGTCGCCTGGGAAAAGTCACCCAAACGGAGCTGAGCGCTGCGAGGGGGTGCCGACATCCGTCCAGGAGAGCTATGTTCGGTTGTGAGGACTTGGCGGATGTTTTGCCTCGGATGTCGCGATGAATGCGTTCAGGGGCGTTTGCAGCGACCCTGAAAACGGGGGGCGTGGAGATCTTGTCGTCGGGGGAGGAGGAGGTGAAAGTCGCCAAGTCCGAGGCTTCGGCAACTACCGGAGCCTGGTGCAAGAAGGAATTGCCCCGCTTGATGAGCGGAGCGATCCGGGAACGGAGTTCTGCGTGGACATCGTCGTCAAGGGCCGCAAGACCGAGGTGCCCGAGCGGTTCCGCAAGCACGTGGCCGAGAAGCTGAAGCTGGAGAAAGTCCAGAAGCTCGACGCCAAGGTGATCAGCCTGGACGTCGAGGTGTCCAAGGAGCCCAACCCGCGGCAGGCCGACCGTTCCGACCGAGTGGAGATCACGCTCCGCTCCCGTGGCCCGGTGGTCCGGGCCGAGGCGGCCGCAGCAGATCCGTACGCCGCGTTGGACCTGGCAACCGCCAAGCTGGAGGCGCGGCTGCGCAAGCAGCACGACAAGCGCTTCTCGCGTCGCGGCAACGGCCGCATCCCGGCGAGTGAAGTCGCTGTCAGCGTGCCCGACGCCGCGAGCCTGAACCCCAACGGCGAACTCGCCACCGAAGCCGATCAGACGGTGCCGACCACGAGGATGGGGTCGATCGACGTCCAGGGCGAAGGGCCTCTGGTCGTCCGCGAGAAGACCCACTCGGCCGCGCCGATGACGCTTGACCAGGCGCTCAACGAGATGGAGTTGGTCGGACACGACTTCTACCTCTTCGTCGACGCCGACACCAAGCTGCCGAGTGTCGTCTACCGGCGGCACGCATACGACTACGGCGTCATCCACTTGAACCCCGATTCGTTCGGGGAGGAGGAGCCCGGCGGCGCAGGCGGCGCGCTGGGCGGCTGAACCCCACCCGCTCGGTGCCCCCGGCGTGCGCCGGGGGCACCATCGTGCCCGGAGAAAGCAGGAGTTGAAGCCGTATAGTGTTTGTGCCAGCCAGGGAGTATGTGGACACGAAACGGCGAGATGCCGGGGAGACGGTCGTATGGCATTGATCGGGCTGGCCGCAGAGGGCTGTTGTCAACCAGCCTTATTTCCAAGCTCTGGCCTTTCGGCGGGGTAGTTGACGGGGAGGATCAATGGGGGACAGTTTTGGTCCCGTACGCGGTGACGCGGACGACGACGAAAGCGGTGTCGGGGGCGACGAGCGGACCGTGAGCGTGCCGCGCAAGGAACCGATCCGGGTTCTGGTGGTGGATGACCACGCGCTTTTCCGGCGGGGCCTGGAGATCGTGCTGGCCCAGGAAGAGGACATCCAGGTCGTCGGTGAGGCGGGGGACGGCGCGGAGGCGGTCGACAAGGCCGCGGATCTGCTGCCCGACATCGTGCTGATGGACGTGCGGATGCCCAAGCGCGGTGGGATCGAGGCATGCACCTCCATCAAGGAGGTGGCCCCCAGCGCGAAGATCATCATGCTGACGATCAGCGACGAGGAGGCCGATCTCTACGACGCGATCAAGGCCGGCGCCACCGGCTATCTCCTCAAGGAGATCTCCACCGACGAGGTGGCGACCGCGATCCGCGCGGTGGCGGACGGCCAGTCGCAGATCAGCCCGTCCATGGCGTCCAAGCTCCTGACGGAGTTCAAGTCGATGATCCAGCGGACGGACGAGCGCAGGCTGGTGCCCGCGCCCCGGCTCACCGACCGGGAGCTGGAGGTCCTCAAGCTGGTCGCCACCGGCATGAACAACCGCGACATCGCCAAGGAACTCTTCATCTCCGAGAACACGGTGAAGAACCACGTCCGCAACATCCTGGAGAAGCTGCAGCTGCACTCCCGGATGGAAGCGGTGGTGTACGCGATGCGGGAGAAGATCCTCGAGATCCGCTGAACGGCCGGCCGGGCCGGCACCGGCCCGGCCGGTCGCTCAGCCGGGCGCGTCCTGCGCGGACAGCTCCGTGCGCAGGGCCGCGGCCAGCCGAGGGTCGTCGCAGCGCTCCACGCGGACGGCATCGCAGCCGACCCAGGTCGCGGCCTCCAGGAGGGCCTGGGCCATCGGGGCGACGGCCTTGCGGTTCTGCAGGGAGACCTGGCGGGCGACGAGGGTGGTGCCCTCACGGCCCGGGTCCACCCGGCCGATGAGCTGGCCGCCGGCCAGCAGGGGCATCGCGAAGTAGCCGTGTATCCGCTTGGGGCGGGGGACGTACGCCTCCAGGCGGTGGGTGAAATCGAAGATCCGTTCCGTGCGCGGCCGGTCCCAGATCAGCGAGTCGAACGGCGAGAGCAGGGTGGTGCGGTGCCGGCCGCGGGGCGCCGTAGCCAGCGCTGCGGGATCGGCCCAGGCGGGCTTTCCCCAGCCCTCGACCTCGACGGGGACCAGCCCGGAGTCCGCGACGACGGCGTCGACCTGTTCGCCCTTGAGGCGGTGGTAGTCGGCGAGGTCGGCGCGGGTGGCCACGCCCATGGCGGCCCCGGCCTGGGCGACCAGGCGGCGCAGGCACTCGGCGTCGTCCAGGTCGTCGTGGAGCAGACCGTCGGGGACGGCGCGCTCGGCGAGGTCGTAGACGCGCTTCCAGGCGCGGCGCTGTGTGCACACCACGTCGCCGGTGTCCAGCAGCCACTCCACCGCGATCTTGGTCTCGGACCAGTCCCACCACTCCCCGCCCTTGCGGCCCCCGCCCAGCTCGGAGGTGGTCAGCGGGCCGTCGGCCTTGAGGCGGTCCAGGACGGCGGCGCAGGAGCGCTCGGAGTCCTGCATGACGTGCCAGCGGTGGCCCTTGGCGCGCCGGGCGCGGCGGCGGAAGGCGAAGTGCGGCCACTCCTCGATGGGCAGGATGCAGGCGGCGTGCGACCAGTATTCGAAGCTGTGGGGCCGCGCCGGGGGCCTGCCCGCGGGAGCGGCGTTCCAGTAGGCGGCCTCGACGGCCGGGCGGCCGACGGCGCCGAGGCGGGCGTAGGGCACCAGCTCGTGGGAGCGGGCCAGCACGGAGATCGTGTCCAGCTGCACCGCGCCCAGGTGACGCAGCACGCCCCGGACCCCCGCCCGGCGGTCCGGGGCGCCCAGCAGGCCCTGCGCCCGCAGCGCGATGCGGCGGGCGTCGTCGCGGGACAGGCTGGTCACGGGCTGCGGCAGAGGCGGCGGCTGCGTCACGGCGGTCATGCGGGAAAGCGTAGGGGCGGGCACTGACAACGCCCCCGGGCCGGGAGCCACCGGCGGTCGTACACCGCCGGCGCCGGGCGCTGCCTCAGCCGCGGTACGGCAGGTAGGGCGTCGCCTCCCGTACGGCGGACGCTCCGAGCTCCTCGCCGGACAGGTCAGACAGGTCAGACAGGTCGGACGGGAGCAGCGAGCCGATCCATACGTCCCGGCGGGTGCCCTCGTGCAGGAGCTTGGCGCGCAGGGTGCCCTCCCGCTGGAAGCCGAGTTTGCGGGCGACCGCCCAGGAGCCGTCGTTGCCCGCCTCCGCGAGCCACTCCATGCGCTCCACGCCGAGATCGTCGAAGGCCCAGCGCAGCACCGCGCGGGCCGCCTCGACGGTGTATCCCCGGCCGCGCTGTTCCTTGGCGGTCCAGTAGCCCAGCTCGGCCTGCCGCTCCGGGGTGCGCAGATGGTCGAGGCGTACCAGGCCCATCGCGCCGACCAGCGAGCCGTCCGCCTTGGTGACGACGGCGAAGTTGTAGCTCGTGTCGTCGCGCCAGCCGTCGGGGGCGATCGTCCCGACGAACTGCTCCGCGTGCTGGTGGCTGTACGGCGAGGGGACGCTCGTCCAGCGCGGGATGTCGGGCTCCTGGCAGGCGGCGTGGACCGCGGGCGCGTCGGAGGGCTCGAAGGGCCGCAGTACGAGGCGCTCGGTGGTGAGGGTGACGGGCTTCATGGCCTGAGTCTGCAAGTTCGCGGAAGGCGCCGCGAAGGAATTTCGCGTGATTCCCGGCACCTGCCCGGCACCTTCTCGCGGCCTTGTGCGTTCACGTGGGGAGGGGATAGCGGGGTTCGCGGCGGCGGACCTCCCGGCCCGGCGGCGTCCTCCCTTACGATGGCCGTTGCGGCGGGGCCTGCCCCCTTGGAAAAATGCCGCGCCCGCGCACTCGACCGTGCAGGCCCGACCGGCAAGGAGACCAGCCCAAGTGTCCGTCTTGACGAAGATCATGCGTGCAGGCGAAGGAAAGATCCTGCGCAAGCTGCACCGCATCGCGGGCCAGGTCAACTCCATCGAGGAGGACTTCGCGGCCCTCTCCGACGCTGAGCTCCGGGCGCTCACCGATGAGTACAAGGAGCGGTACGCGGACGGCGAGAGCCTCGACGATCTGCTGCCCGAGGCGTTCGCCACGGTCCGTGAGGCCGCCAAGCGGGTGCTCGGCCAGCGGCACTACGACGTCCAGCTGATGGGCGGCGCGGCCCTTCACCTCGGGTACGTCGCCGAAATGAAGACCGGTGAGGGCAAGACCCTGGTGGGTACCCTCCCGACGTATCTGAACGCGCTGTCCGGCAAGGGCGTGCATCTGATCACGGTCAACGACTATCTGGCCGAGCGCGACTCCGAGATGATGGGCCGCGTCCACAAGTTCCTGGGTCTGACCGTCGGTTGCATCCTCGCCGACATGACGCCGGCCCAGCGCCGTGAGCAGTACAACTGCGACATCACCTACGGCACGAACAACGAGTTCGGCTTTGACTACCTGCGGGACAACATGGCCTGGTCGCAGGACGAACTCGTCCAGCGGGGCCATAACTTCGCGGTCGTCGACGAGGTCGACTCGATCCTCGTCGACGAGGCCCGTACGCCGCTGATCATCTCCGGCCCGGCGGACTCGGCCACCAAGTGGTACGGCGACTTCGCCAAGTTGGTGCAGCGCCTCAAGCGGGGCGAGGCCGCCAATCCGCAGCGCGGCATCGAGGAGACCGGCGACTACGACGTCGACGAGAAGAAGCGCACGGTCGGCATCCACGAGTCCGGTGTCAGCAAGGTCGAGGACTGGCTGGGCATCGACAACCTGTACGAGTCGGTCAACACCCCGCTCGTCGGGTACCTCAACAACGCGATCAAGGCCAAGGAGCTCTTCAAGAACGACAAGGACTACGTCGTCATCGACGGCGAAGTCATGATCGTCGACGAGCACACCGGCCGTATCCTCGCCGGCCGCCGCTACAACGAGGGCATGCACCAGGCCATCGAGGCGAAGGAAGGGGTGGAGATCAAGGACGAGAACCAGACGCTCGCCACGATCACCCTGCAGAACTTCTTCCGCCTCTACGACAAGCTCTCCGGCATGACCGGTACGGCCATGACCGAGGCCGCCGAGTTCCACCAGATCTACAAGCTCGGCGTGGTCCCGATCCCCACCAACCGCCCGATGGTCCGTATGGACCAGGCGGACCTGATCTACCGCACCGAGCCGGCGAAGTTCGACGCGGTGGTCGAGGACATCGTCGAGAAGCACGCCAAGGGCCAGCCGATCCTGGTGGGCACGACCTCCGTGGAGAAGTCCGAGTACCTCTCCCAGCAGCTCAACAAGCGCGGTGTGCCGCACGAGGTCCTCAACGCCAAGCAGCACGACCGGGAGGCCTCGATCGTCGCCCAGGCCGGCCGCAAGGGCGCCGTCACGGTCGCCACGAACATGGCCGGCCGCGGTACGGACATCAAGCTCGGCGGCAACCCCGACGACCTCGCCGAGGCCGAGCTGCGCCAGATGGGCCTGGACCCGGTCGAGCACGTCGAGGAGTGGGCGGCCGCGCTGCCCGCCGCCCTGGAGCGCGCCGAGGCCGCGGTCAAGGCGGAGTTCGAGGAGGTCAAGGAGCTCGGCGGGCTGTATGTGCTCGGCACGGAGCGGCATGAGTCGCGCCGGATCGACAACCAGCTGCGCGGCCGCTCCGGCCGTCAGGGCGACCCCGGCGAGTCGCGGTTCTACCTCTCCCTGGGCGACGACCTGATGCGGCTGTTCAAGGCCCAGATGGTCGAGCGGGTCATGGCGATGGCCAACGTCCCCGATGACGTCCCGATCGAGAACAAGATGGTGACGCGGGCGATCGCCTCCGCCCAGTCGCAGGTCGAGCAGCAGAACTTCGAGACGCGCAAGAACGTCCTGAAGTACGACGAGGTGCTCAACCGCCAGCGTGAGGTCATCTACGGCGAGCGCCGCCGCGTCCTGAAGGGCGAGGACCTGCAGGACCAGATCAAGCACTTCATGGACGACACCATCGACGCCTACATCCAGGCGGAGACCGTCGAGGGCTTCGCCGAGGAGTGGGACCTGGACCGTCTGTGGGGCGCGTTCAAGCAGCTCTACCCGGTCAAGGTCACCGTCGAGGAGCTGGAGGAGGAGGCCGGCGACCGCGCGGGCATCACCGCCGAGTTCATCGCCGACGCCGTCAAGGACGACATCCACGAGCAGTACGCCGCCCGCGAGGAGCAGCTCGGCTCGGAGATCATGCGTGAGCTGGAGCGCCGGGTCGTGCTGTCCGTCCTGGACCGCAAGTGGCGTGAGCACCTCTACGAGATGGACTACCTCCAGGAGGGCATCGGCCTGCGGGCGATGGCCCAGAAGGACCCGCTGGTCGAGTACCAGCGTGAGGGCTTCGACATGTTCACCGCCATGATGGAGGGCATCAAGGAGGAGTCCGTCGGCTACCTGTTCAACCTGGAGGTCCAGGTGGAGCAGCAGGTCGAGGAGGTCCCGGTGCAGGCGGCGGAGCAGGAGGCGGTGCCCGCCGGCGCCGGCCGCCCCGAGATCCACGCCAAGGGCCTGGAGGCGCCGCAGCGGCCGGACCGGCTGCACTTCACCGCGCCGAAGGTGGACGGTGACGGCAGCGTCATCGAGGGCGACTTCATCAGCGACGAGGAGGCCGGCGCCCCGGCCCGCTCCGAGGCGGACGGGCTGACCCGCGCGGAGCGGCGCAAGGCCCAGAAGAGCGGCGGCCGTCGCCGCAAGAAGTGAGCGGGTGACGCGGCCCCGGCAGTCGATGCCGGGGCCGCGCAGCGCGGGGCGCCTCGGCCGGAGAACGGCCGGGGCGCTTTCGCGTGCGGTCACGGCGCCGGGCTCGCGGCGGCCGGCGCCGGGCCGATGTCCAGCGCGGCGCACCGCCACCGGGAGTCGGCGCCCAGCTCCAGCCGGAAGGCGAGGGCCCGCAGCCGCTCACCCGCCGCGATCCGGGCGAACGCCTCGATGACGCCGCGGCGCGGCCGGCACAGCCCGCACTCGCGCACGGTCGGGACCGGACCGCGCCGCCCCGGCCCGAGCGGGGGCCGCAGCGGCGCCTGCGGAGCCAGCTCCACCAGCCGGTCGTAGGCGGCCGGCAGCGCATGCCCCAGCAGCGCGTGCACCGGCCGCTGCCCGCTGAGGGTGAGCACCAGCTGGTGGGCGAACCACAGGTGCGGCCGGCTCTCGTGGGCCCGGCGCTGCGCCCCGACGGTCGGGAGCGGGGCGCCGGACGGGGCGGGGCCGCCGGGGCGGGGCGTGCGGGGCGTGGTGCGGTTGGGGCCGCGGCCCGCGGAACCAGGGCCGCGGCCGGCCGGGCCGGGCCCGCTGCCCGCCGGGCCGAGGGGGCGGCGGCCGGCGGGGGCGCGCCGGGGCCGGGGAACGGTCGGGGCGGCCGGTACCGGGGGCGGAGCCGGGGCCGCCGGGCCGGTGCGCCGGCCACGGGCGCCGGCGGCGCCGGGCGGGGTGGCCGCGGTGGGCGGGGCGGCGGGCGCCGCGGTGCGCCCGGAGGCGTCGTGCCGGGTGCTCTCGTCCGTGGGTGTGCCGCCGGCGCCGGGGATGGCGCGCGCGGCGGTGGTCGTCGTGGTGTGGTCGCCGGTCATGGTGGTGATCGCCCCCGTCGTGCCGGGCGCCCGGTGGATTACTGGGCGGTAGCTTTTTGGTGGGCAACTTCGTACCGGCGGGAGCGGGGCCGCAGCAAGGCGCCCGGCGGCCGGGGCGCGGGCCGGCACGAGTTCACCCTTCCGTGGCGCGGGCCCGCAACAGAGCCGCGGGCGCGGGGCGGGGGAGGGGGCCGGGACGGGCGGTGCGGGTGGCCTGGGAGCGGCACGATGGGGGACGCACGCCCGTATGCTGGCGGGACCATCGTCGGAGTCGAGCGAATCGAGCGGAAGCGGCTGCCATGCGCGTCTATGTCCCCCTGACCCTTTCCGGTCTCGCAGAGGCGCACAAGAGCGGCGAGCTGGCCGCCGGCGCCCTGGGCGCGTACGCCGTCACGCCCGCGCTGCGCGAGTGGTACGTCTCGGACGACATCGAGGAGCTGGAGTACGCGGCGCTCGGCCGCGCGGCCCAGGCCTCGCTGCGGCTGCTCGCCGGGGACCCCGGGGCCGCGCGGCGCCGGGTGGTGGTGGCCGTGGACGTCCCGGACGGCGCGGCGGTGGCGGACCCGGGCCAGGGGCTCGGCGAGTCGGCGCTGGGCGAGGTGCGGGTGGCCGGCCCCGTGCCGCTGTCGAAGGCCGCGGCGGTGCATGTGGACGCCGCCGACGCGGAAGCTGACGTCGCGGCCGCCGCGGCGGCGCTCGGCGCGGCGGACCGGGGCGACGACGACGCGCAGTTCACCGTGGACGGCGCGGAGGACCACGATCTGATGTGGTTCGGGGTGCAGGAGATTCCCGAACTGATCGGCTGAGGAGCACCGCGCCCGCCGCCGCGGCCGCGATGTCAGTGGCTGCGGGTACGTTTTCTGCAAGGGGAACCGCGCGGCAAGCGCGCACGGGCACGACCTGGGGAAGCGCATGGGGAAGCACGCACCACACATCGTCTGGGACTGGAACGGCACGCTGTTCCACGACATCGACGCCGTCATCGGGGCGACCAACTCGGCCTTCGAGGAGATCGGGCTGGATCCGATCACCCTGGAGATGTACCGGGAGCTGTACTGCGTGCCCATTCCGCGGTTCTACGAGCGGCTGATGGGGCGGCTGCCGACCGAGGCGGAGTGGCTGGTGATGGACGAGGCGTTCCACCGGCATTACAGCGAGCACCGGCTGGCCTGCGGCCTCGCCGAGGGCGTGGACCTGCTGCTGGAGGGGTGGCAGGCGGCCGGCCGGAGCCAGTCGATCCTCAGCATGTTCGGGCACGACGAGCTGATACCGCTCGTCCGCGGCTTCGGGATCGAGTCGCGGTTCGTGCTGGTGGAGGGCCGGACCGGACCGTCCGGGGGCACGAAGAGCGCACAGATGGTGCGGCATCTCGCGACGCTGGAGCAGATCGATCCACGGCGTACGGTCGTGATCGGTGACGCCGCGGACGACGCCGTGGCCGCGCGGGACGCCGGTGCGCAGGCGGTGCTCTACACGGGCGGCTCGCACAGCCGCGGCAGCCTGGAGGCCGCCGGGCTGGCCGGGGTGCCGGTGGTGGACAGCCTCGCGGAAGCCGTGGAGCTCGCGGAGACCATGGCCGCTTAGCGGCCCGCCCGCCGCAGGGCCCTGTGAGCGCCGCCGGCCGTACGGGTCCACGCCCGGCTCCTCGCCGAGCGCCCCGGGCAGCACCCCGTCTCGTGCGCACGCATACGCCACCCCGGCGTAGCGTTGTCCAGAAGGTCTAAGTTCGGACTGGGGATTTGTACGTGGACGGCCCATGACGGCACCCGTGGAGGGAGCGATAGCCTTGCACCGTGATCAGCGCGATAACCCGCGGGGGCATCGAGGCCCCTGCCGTGCGCCCGGGACACCACCGTGACCGGGCGGTCGCTGGTCTTTGCGGCCAACACTCCACGTCGACTTCGTCAAAGTTCGTCGACAACGGCACGGCCTTCTCTCATCGCGGCATAGCGTCGAAAGCGACAGGACACCCCGCGTCGCAGCGGCGTTGTGCGGCTTCCACAGAGTTCTTCCACAACGTCACGCAACGGCGCGCGACAGGAGCCAGAGGACATGCAGACCAAGCTGGACGAAGCCAAGACCGAGCTGCTCGCGAGGGCCGCCCGGGTCGTTGAAAGCAGCCCGGCCGGGGGCAAGCACCCGGTACGCGGCCTCGACCCGGACACCCTTGCGGGATACCTCCAGCGCTACTACCTGCACACCGCCCCCGAGGACCTGATCGACCGCGACCCGGTCGACGTCTTCGGTGCCGCGCTCTCGCACTACCGCCTCGCGGAGATGCGCCCGCAGGGCACCGCGAACGTCCGGGTGCACACCCCGACCGTCGAGGAGAACGGCTGGACCTGCAGCCACTCCGTCGTCGAGGTCGTCACCGACGACATGCCCTTCCTGGTCGACTCGGTCACCAACGAGCTCTCGCGGCAGGGCCGCGGCATCCACCTGGTGATCCACCCGCAGGTGATCGTCCGCCGCGATGTCGCCGGCAAGCTCATCGAGGTCCTCGACACCAACGGCGACGCGCGCGCCGCCGCCGGCAGGGGCAAGGCCGCCGCGCTGCCGCACGACGCGCTGACCGAGTCCTGGATCCACGTCGAGACCGACCGCGAGACCGACCGCGAGGACCTCAAGCAGATCACCGCCGATCTGCTGCGGGTGCTCTCCGACGTCCGCGAGGCCGTCGAGGACTGGGACAAGATGCGCGGCGCCGCGCTGCGCTTCGCCGAGCAGATGCCGTCCGAGCCGCTCGCCGACGACCTGCGCGAGATGGAGGTCGAGGAGGCCCAGGAACTGCTGCGGTGGCTGTCCGACGACCACTTCACCTTCCTCGGCTACCGCGAGTACGAGCTGGCCTCCGCGCCCGGCGAGGGCGGTACCCAGGAGGACGTGCTGACCGCCGTGCCGGGAACCGGGCTGGGCATCCTGCGCTCCGACCCGCCGCACCGCGAGAGCGACGCCGGCCACCCCGTCTCGCCGTCCTTCAACCGGCTGCCCGCCGACGCCCGCGCCAAGGCCCGTGAGCACAAGCTGCTGATCTTGACCAAGGCCAACAGCCGCGCCACCGTGCACCGCCCCTCCTACCTCGACTACGTCGGCGTCAAGAAGTTCGACGAGCAGGGCAACGTCATCGGGGAGCGCCGCTTCCTGGGCCTGTTCTCCTCGGCCGCGTACACCGAGTCGGTGCGCCGGGTCCCGGTGATCCGCCGCAAGGTCGCCGAGGTCCTCGAAGGCGCGGGCTTCAGCCCCGACAGCCACGACGGCCGCGACCTGCTGCAGATCCTGGAGACCTACCCGCGCGACGAGCTGTTCCAGACGCCGGTCGACGAGCTGCGCTCCATCGCCACGAGCGTGCTCTACCTCCAGGAGCGGCGCCGCCTGCGGCTCTTCCTCCGCCAGGACGAATACGGCCGCTACTACTCCGCGCTGGTCTACCTCCCGCGCGACCGCTACACCACCAGCGTCCGGCTGCGCCTGATCGAGATCCTCAAGGAGGAGCTGGGCGGCACCAGCGTCGACTTCACGGCCTGGAACACCGAGTCGGTCCTCTCCCGGCTGCACTTCGTCATCCGTGTGGAGCCCGGCTCCACCCTGCCCGACCTCACCGACGCCGATGCGGACCGCATCGAGAGCCGGCTGGTGGAGGCCGCCCGCTCCTGGGCCGACGGCTTCGCCGAGGCGCTGATCGCCGAGGTCGGTGAGGAGCGCGGCGCCGAGCTCCTGCGCCGCTACGGCCACGCCTTCCCCGAGGGCTACAAGGCCGACAACAACCCGCGCAGCGCCGTCGCCGACCTCCAGCACCTGGAGAAGCTCACCGAGGAGCCGGGCAAGGACTTCTCGGTCAGCCTCTACGAGCCGGTCGGCGCGGGCCCCGGCGAGCGCCGCTTCAAGATCTACCGCAGGGGCGAGCCGGTCTCGCTGTCCCGGGTGCTGCCCGGCCTGAACCGCCTGGGCGTCGAGGTCATCGACGAGCGCCCGCACGAGCTGCGCTGCGCCGACTCCACCGTCGCCTGGGTCTACGACTTCGGGCTGCGGATGCCGGAGCACGTCAAGGGCGACGACGCCCGCGAGCGCTTCCAGGACGCCTTCACCGCGGTGTGGACCGGCGCCGCCGAAAGCGACAACTTCAACAAGCTGGTGCTGCGGGCGGGCCTCAACTGGCGCCAGGCGATGGTCCTGCGGGCCTACGCCAAGTACCTGCGGCAGGCCGGTTCGACCTTCAGCCAGACGTACATGGAGGACACCCTCTCCAACAACGTCCACACCACCCGGCTGCTGATCTCGCTCTTCGAGGCGCGGATGTCCCCCGAGCGCCAGCGGGCGGGCACGGAGCTGACCGACGGGCTGCTCGAAGAGCTCGACGGCGCGCTGGACCAGGTCGCCTCCCTGGACGAGGACCGCATCCTGCGGGCCTTCCTGACCGTCATCAAGGCGACCCTGCGCACCAACCACTACCAGAAGGACAGCCAGGGCCGGCCGCACTCCTACCTGTCCATCAAGCTGGACCCGCAGGCCATCCCCGACCTGCCGGCGCCCCGCCCGGCGTACGAGATCTGGGTGTACTCGCCGCGGGTCGAGGGCGTCCACCTGCGGTTCGGCAAGGTGGCGCGCGGCGGTCTGCGCTGGTCGGACCGCCGGGAGGACTTCCGCACGGAGATCCTCGGCCTGGTCAAGGCACAGATGGTCAAGAACACCGTCATCGTGCCGGTCGGCGCCAAGGGCGGCTTCGTCGGCAAGCAGCTGCCGGACCCGTCGCAGGACCGGGACGCCTGGCTGGCC
The DNA here is from genome assembly GCF_053595675.1 of Streptomyces sp. NPDC002446. Taxonomy (NCBI): domain Bacteria; kingdom Bacillati; phylum Actinomycetota; class Actinomycetes; order Kitasatosporales; family Streptomycetaceae; genus Streptomyces; species Streptomyces sp. NPDC002446. The sequence continues at coordinate 25,704 of NZ_JBSFYC010000088.1, forward strand.
GAGGGCATCGCCTGCTACAAGACCTTCATCTCCGGCCTGCTGGACATCACCGACAACCTCGTCGGCGGCGAGGTCGTCCGCCCGCAGAACGTGGTCCGCCACGACGAGGACGACACGTACCTGGTCGTCGCCGCCGACAAGGGCACCGCGACGTTCTCCGACATCGCCAACGAGGTCGCCGAGTCGTACGGCTTCTGGCTCGGTGACGCCTTCGCCTCCGGCGGCAGCGCCGGCTACGACCACAAGGGCATGGGCATCACCGCCCGAGGCGCCTGGGAGTCGGTCAAGCGGCACTTCCGCGAGCTGGGCCACGACACCCAGACCCAGGACTTCACCGTGGTCGGCGTCGGCGACATGTCCGGCGACGTCTTCGGCAACGGCATGCTGCTCAGCGAGCACATCCGGCTGGTCGCCGCCTTCGACCACCGGCACATCTTCCTCGACCCGAACCCGGACGCCGCGACCTCGTACGCCGAGCGCCGCCGGCTCTTCGAGCTGCCCCGCTCGTCCTGGGCGGACTACAACACCGAGCTGCTCTCCCAGGGCGGCGGCGTCCACCCGCGCTCGGCCAAGTCCATCCCGATCAACGCGCAGGTGCGGGCCGCCCTCGGCATCGAGGCCGGCGTGAAGAAGATGACCCCGGCCGATCTGATGCGGGCCATCCTCAAGGCGCCGGTCGACCTGCTGTGGAACGGCGGCATCGGCACGTATGTGAAGGCCGCCACGGAGTCCGACGCCGAGGTCGGCGACAAGGCCAACGACGCGATCCGCGTCAACGGCGAGGACCTGCGGGTCAAGGCCGTCGGCGAGGGCGGCAACCTGGGCCTGACCCAGCTGGGCCGGATCGAGTTCGCCATGGCCGGCGGGAAGATCAACACCGATGCGATCGACAACAGCGCCGGTGTGGACACCTCCGACCACGAGGTGAACATCAAGATCCTCGTCAACGCCGTGGTCGCCGAGGGGGACATGACGGTCAAGCAGCGCAACAAGCTGCTGGCCGAGATGACCGACGAGGTCGGCGCGCTGGTGCTGCGCAACAACTACGCCCAGAACACCGCACTCGCACTGGCGCAGGCCCAGTCCTCCAGCATGCTCCACGCCCAGCAGCGCTTCATGCGCCGCCTGGTGCGCGACGGCGACCTGGACAGGGCGCTGGAGTTCCTGCCCACCGACCGGCAGATCCGTGAGCGGCTGACCGCCGGCCGCGGTCTGACCCAGCCCGAGACCTCGGTGCTCCTGGCGTACACCAAGATCACCGTGGCCGACGCGCTGATCCAGACCGTGCTGCCGGACGATCCCTACCTCCAGCGGCTGCTGCACGCCTACTTCCCCTCGGCGCTCTACGACCGCTTCCCCGAGCAGGTCGACGGGCATGCGCTGCGCCGCGAGATCGTCACGACGGTGCTGGTCAACGACACCGTCAACTCCGGCGGTACGAGCTTCCTGCACCGCATGCGGGAAGAGACCGGCGCCTCCCTCGAAGAGGTCGTCCGGGCGCACACCGCGGCCCGCGCGATCTTCGGGCTCAACCAGGTCTGGGACGACGTCGAGGCGCTCGACAATGTCGTCTCCGCCGCCGTGCAGACCCGCATCCGGCTGCACTCGCGGCGGCTGGTCGAGCGCGGCACCCGCTGGCTGCTCAACAACCGCCCGCAGCCGCTGGAGCTGTCGCCGACCATCGACTTCTTCTCGGACCGGGTCGCGCAGGTCTGGGCGGAGCTGCCGAAGCTGCTGCAGGGCAGCGACCTGGAGTGGTTCCAGACGATCCTGGACGAGCTGACCGGCGCGGGTGTGCCCGAGCCGCTGGCCGTCCAGGTGTCCGGCTTCTCCTCGGTCTTCCCGGCGCTGGACATCGTCGCCGTCGCGGACCGCCTGGACAAGGAGCCGCTGGAGGTCGCCGAGGTCTACTACGACCTGGCCGACCGGCTGCGGATCAACCAGCTCCTCGACCGCATCCTGGAGCTGCCGCGCAACGACCGCTGGCAGTCGATGGCCCGCGCCTCGATCCGTGAGGACCTCTTCGCGGCGCACGCGGCGCTGACCGCCGATGTGCTGTCGGCCGGCAACGGCTCGGCGAAGCCCGAGCAGCGGTTCGAGGCCTGGGAGCAGGCGAACGCGGCGATCCTCAGCCGGGCGCGGGCGACGCTGGAGGAGATTCACGGGTCGGAGGGGTTCGACCTGGCGAATCTGTCCGTGGCGATGCGGACCATGCGGACGCTGCTGCGTACGCATAGCTGAGGCGGGGGCGGCGCCTCGGCGCCTGCCCCGTTGTCCTCAAGCGCCGGACGGGCTTGATATCGCTGCGCTCGTCCTCAAGCGCCGGACGGGCTGGGGGTACGTCGGGCGGGCCGGGAAGTGCGAGCGCCGGACGGGCTGGAGTTGTTTCCGCCCGTCCGGCGTTTTGCGTCGGGTCAGCCGCGGGTGGAGGTCTCGTACGCCTTGATGACCTCGTCGGTGGGGCCGTCCATCAGCAGTTCGCCGCGTTCCAGCCACAGGACGCGGTCGCAGGTGTCGCGGATGGACTTGTTGTTGTGGCTGACGAGGAAGACGGTGCCGGCTTCCTTGCGCAGTTCGCGGATGCGGGCCTCGGAGCGCTTCTGGAAGCTGCGGTCGCCGGTGGCCAGTGCCTCGTCGATCATCAGGACGTCGTGGTCCTTGGCCGC
>NZ_JBSFYC010000089.1:0-26375 GCF_053595675.1 Streptomyces sp. NPDC002446
AGAAGTCACACTCAGGCCAACGGACGCCCTTCGCCATGGTCGCGGCCAGCACAAACATCGGACTCAATCATCTAGGGGACGCGAGCGCCCCCTGCAGGGCCTCAACGCGGCGGTGCGGGGCGGTATTCCGGTGGGGGCAGGGTGCGTTGGCGTACGCAGGGTGGGTTGGCGGTGGCACGGTGCATTGGCGTACGCAGGGTGGGTTGGCGGAGGCACGATGCATTGGCGTACCCACGATGCGTTGGCGGAGGCACGATGCGTTCGCGGGCGAACGAGCGCTCGGGCTGACGACACACTCGGGCGAGCGACGCACGGGGGCTGTCGGTGTGCTCGTGGGCTGTCGGTGCACTGGGGCTGTCGGTGCGCTCGGATTGACCGTGCGCTCGTGGGCTGTCGGTGCACTCGGGCTGTCGGTGCGCTCGTGGGCTGACGAAACGCTTGGGCTGACTGTGCACTCGGATTGACGGTGCGTTCGTGCACTGACGATGCGCTCGGGCTCACGGTGCGCCCGGCGGAGCGGCACCGTACCTCCCGCCGGATTGCCCCAAGGCCAGGCCTACCCCTCGCCGGTCACCCCTCGCCGTGGCGGCCCTCGCCGTGGCGGCCCCCGCTGTGCCGGCCCTCGCCGTGTCGGCCCCCGCGGCCCCACACCGCGCGGGGTCCCGTGACCCGGGCTCCCAGGGCCAGGACGCGTTCGCGGAGGCCGCGGTCCGAGGTGATGACCAGGCAGTCCCGGCCGTTGGCTTCGTCCGCGACCAGTTCCACGATCCGGTCGTCGCCGCTGCCGGACGCCGAGACCACCCGTACGCCTTCGATCGAGGTCACCCCCCGGGCCGCGCCCTCGACCACCAGCACCATTTCCAAGGGAGGTGCGACCAGGCCCGGCAGCCCGTCCTCCGCGTAGGCCGGCAGCGCGTCGCGCAGTCGCTCCGCGGCGCCGTGACGGTCCCGCCACCAGCCGTCGGGGACCGAGCCGACGACATTCGCGGCATCGACGATGACCAAGGAATCCATGGCCTCACCCTCCCACGCCCGGCCCGGTGCCGGCTCCAGCGCTGTACGAGGACGGACAGCGCTGTACGTGGACGGACAGCGACGGACAGCGCTGTGCCGGGTCACGAAGGCGGAGATGATCCACCAGGGGGACTGCGGGAAAGGGCGGGTGTCATCACGCCGTTGTAGGGATTTCAGGGGCTAACCCCACGTGAGCCACGCCCACAGTACGAATGCCGCGGTGATTGCGGTGAGCAGCTGCACCGTGAGCCTCTTGGTCGCCTCGGCCGCCTTGCTGGCCGATGTGCCCAGTGGGTCCTCGCCCTGCTTCACCGCTACTCGCATGTCTTCGCGGCGGCCCAGGACACCCAGTGTCAGCGCGAGGAGCCCGGTGGAATACATGGAGAGCAGTTCTGTGAGGCTGTGCCCTCGCAGCTTTCCGAGCACCGTCAGGAAAACTATTCCGACAACGGGGATGAGGGAAATCTGGTTCCTGGACCTGGACGTCGGCATCATGGGAAGCCAGACGGCGACGAAGAGGACCACCGCGATGACGGCGATGACCCACCAGACGCTCTGAGATATGTGAGGGGCGTGCAACGTGCTCTTCCTAACCACTGTGGGGCCCGCGCGCGGGCCCCACAGTCCAGCTGTTTATGCGGGTCAGCTAACCGAACAAGCCGGTGATGCCCGAGTAGATCGAACCGGCGGCGTCGCCGAAGACCTCCTTGGCCTTCGTTCCTGCCGACCTTACTAGACCGGTACCCTTCGAGACGGCGTCCTTGAACTTGCCACCGGCAAAGCCGACGGCGGTGCCGATCGAGGATTCAAAGAATTCCTTGCTGGTGAATCCGTAGGCGATACCGGTGAAGACGGAACTGCCAATACCGGTGACGAGGGACACGCCGCCCAGAACACCGCTGACGGCCTGCGCGACGCCCGGGGCCGGAATCAGGTTCGCGCCCGCCGCCAGCCAGCCGGTCCAGGTGCTGGCCTGACTCAGGAAATCGGCGCCTTCACACCAATCCTTTTTGTCAGCCGGGCAGCTGTCGCCGCTTTCGCCCTTGCCGGCGTCATTGATGTCGGGCCGCTCGGCCTTGTCGTTCTTGGCGTCGTTCTCGGGCCGCTGGTTCTGCTTCGCGGCCTCCTCGGCCTTCTTGCGTGCGGCTTCCACGGCGGCACGCTGCTCGGCCTCGCGCTTCTGCTGGGCGATGCGCTTGGCCTCGCCGGCTGCCGCACGCGCGGCCGCCGCGTCCTTGCCGGCCTCTGCAGCGGCCGCCTTGGCGCGCCTGGCCGAGGCCTGGGCGCCGGCCGCGGAGGCCACCGCCTGCTGCGCGGAGCGGGTGGCCTGGGTGGCCGAGTAGTTGGCCTGGCGGGCCGCACCCCGGGCCTTGGAGGCCGCGGTCTTGGCCTTCTTGGCGGAGGCGGCCGCGTCGGCGGCCGACTTGTCCGCCTGGTCGGCGAACTCGTTCGCCCGGCTGGCGTGGCCCTGCGCTTCCTTGGCCTTGGCCCTGGCCTTGGTGGCGTACTTCTTGGCCTCGTCCGCCTTGCCCTGGGCATGGGCCGCCGCCTCGAAGGCGGTCTCGGCGTTCTCGTATGCCTGGGATGTGGCCTTGGCCGCGATGCTGATCTGGGCCTGGACCGCCGCGGCGTGGGCCGCGGCGTCCTGGTCCGCCTGGGCGGCGCGGTACTGGGCACGCTCGACGAAGACGCGGCGCATGGTGTCCGTGCCCTCAAGGGCGACCTGCGCGGCGGCCTTCATGGTGGGGCCGCCCTGCTCCAGCTGCCGCAGGGCCTGGAAGCGGTCGTCCTCGGCCCGTGCCTTGGCGTAGCCCTCGGTCAGGAAGGAGTGCAGCGCTTCGGCGGAGCCGTCGTCGAGCGCCTTGGTCGCGGCGGCCTTCACGGCCTTGCCCGCGTCATTGATGATCTTGAGGATCTGGAAGCGGTACTCCTCCTTCTGCCCCTCGAAGGCCCCCTTGGTCAGGAAGGCCTGTACCTCGGCGGGGCCCTTGGCGAGCGCGGCCTGGGCGGCTGCCGCTGTCTTGGGGGTACCGATCTGGCTGAAGTAGACGGCCTTTTCCCGGTCGTCCTGATGCTCGGCCGCGACCCGGTCCTGCCTGATCCAGGCCGTCACGTCCGCATCGGAGCCCGACAGGGCCTCCTCGGCCGCGGCGCGGGTCCATGTGCCCGTGCTCGACAGCAGGTTGACGGCCGCCCGGCGCGCCGTCCGCACCGCACCCCGGTCGTCCTTGCCCAGCTCCCCGCCGGCCTCGGAGAGCAGCTGCTTGGTCTCCTTGTCCGTCTGGGAGGCCTGTGTCTCGTCCTTGACGAGGGCCGACTTCATGTCGTCTTCGAAGTGCTTGGCGTTGCGCGCCTGCTCAAGCGACGCGGTGAGGTCCGCCTCCAGCATCTTCTTCTCGGCGTCGCGGGCGACGTGGAAGACCGTGGTGGCCTGCTTGGTCGCGGTGTCCGCCGTCTTGGCGGCGTCGAGCGCGGCAGCGGCGTTCTTCTTCGCCGTGTCGGCCGCGTCCTGGGCCTTGCCCGCTTCGTTCGCGGCCTTGTCGGCGGCCTTGGCCGCCGCGTCCGCGTGCCTGGCGGCGTCGTTGGCCGCCGTACGGGTCGCACGGGCGGCGCCGGCCGCCTGGTTCGACAGGGACACCGCGCTGTTGGCGGCGCTGGTCGCGCGGTTGGCCTCGGCGCGGGCCGTTGCCGCCGCGCGCTTGGCGTGGGCCGCCTCGGCCTTGGCGGCGCCGGCGGCCGCGCCCGACTGCGCGGCGGCCTCGGCCGCGGCGGCGGCATTACGGGCGGCGCCGGCCGCTGCGGCGCCGGAGCGGCCGGCGGCGGCGGAGGCATTCGCGGCCTGGTCGGCCGCGGCCGCGGCAGTACGGGCACCTTCCGCCGCGTCCCGGGCCTGCTGGGCGGCCTGCCGGGCGGCCTTGGCCTGGCCGGCGTCCGCCACGGCGGCGTTCGCCGCGCGGTAGGCGCGGGACGCGGCCTGGCTGGCGGCGGCAGCGGCCGAGGCGGCGTTGGAAGCGGCGCGGGCCGCCGTACGGGCCGCAGCCACCGCGTTGTTGGAGGCGCGGATGGCGGTGCGGGCGGCGGCTGCGGCGCCCTCGGCGGCCCGGGCGGCCTTCGTGGCGGAGCGGCCGGCCCGGTCCGCGTCGGACTTGGCCTCGGCGGTCTGCCGTGCCGCCTCCTCGGCGGCCTTCTTGGCCCGCGCCGCGGCCTTGTCGGCGACGGCGGAGGCTTCCAGCGCCGCGTCGGTCTCCGCCTTGGCCTTCTTGCCGGCCGCGGTGGCGACCTGGGCCAGCTGGGCGACCGTCATCCTCTCCTGGTCGCGCGCCCGGGCCAGTTCCTGGCCGCGCTCCAGGAACTCGGCTATGTCACCGTCGTCCCCGTTCAAGGCGCGCTCGGCGGCCTTCTTCACGGCAGGTCCGCCGGAGTTCATGACCCGCAGCACTTCGAACCGGTTGTCCTCATGAGCGGCCTTCGTCAGGCCCTCCCGGAGGAACGTGTCCAAAGCCTCCGGCGTGCCGTTGTCGAGGGCGCGCTGGCCCTCGCGGTTGACGGCCTTGCCGCCCCCGTTCATGGCGCGCAGGACCGCGAAGCGCCGGTCGTCCTGCAGCGGCTTCTCGTAGCCGTCCTTGACGAAGGCGAGGACTTCCTCGTCGGAGCCGGACAGCGCCTTGTCGGCCGCCGTGGCGACACCCTTGCCGGCGTCCGCCATCGTCTGGAGGATGGCGTACCGGGCGTCCTCGACCCGGGCGCGGTGCAGCGCCCCGCCGAGGAACGTGTTCAGATCGTCGGTCGAGCCGGTGAGCGCCTTGGCGGCCTCGCGTTTGACCGCTGTGCCGCCGGCCTTCCACGCCTGCACGGCCTGGGCCCGGGCATTCTCCGGAAGCGCCGCCTCCCCGGTCTGCGCGGGGAGCGCGTGGGCCGCGGTCGTACCGAACATCACCGCTGCCGTGGTCACCGTGACCAGAGTGGTGAACCTGCCGCGCGTATGGCGCACTTGGCGCGACGCGTTGGACGGTCTCATGTCAGGTGCTTCCCCCTTCGGGATCTCGTCACTGAGGTCGAGGAGCGCGGCCGCACATCCGGGCAGCATGATCACACAGATAAAGCGCAAGTAATCTGGACATAAAGGCGATCTCGATGCTTCGTCAGCGCCCGGAGGGTGCCGATGGGCGCGCGCCATCTCCCCCGCGATCCCGGAGAGTTGACGGCCGGTGAGGTGAGGCCGGAGGGGGGTAAAAGGCATCAAGATGCGGATAGATGACGCTTCGATAACAAAACGTCAATTTGAGCCCTCTCGGCGTGAAGTGATAGTCCTTCCGGTGCGGGGTGTTTTGCCCCTTCAGGTCCTTCATCAACTGAAACGCGAGCCATCGATGCGGATATCCCCACGCCTCCTGACCGTCGGTCTGCTCGGCAGTGCCCTGGCCGGCAGCACCCTCCTGATCACGGGAGCCGCCGGCGCCGTGGACCGTGCTGACGCACCGCGCTCGGCCCGGATTTCGGCCGAGCGGCCCCCCAGCGCGGTGGAGGACTTCTCGTACCCGGATGCGGAAAAGATCTTCAAGGAGAAGGGCCTCAAGCTGAAGCGCGGCAACGGGAGGATCCTCCTCGCCGAGTGCGGCAGCGAACCGAATCTCCTGAAGTTCGTCGCCCGTGACCGCGCGGATTTCTGTTTCAAGGTCACCGGTGACAATGGCTACCTCTCCCTGGAGGTTCCGTCGGTCGGTGGCGTGCAGAGCAACGACTACAAAGCCAAGGTCAATATGACGGTCGGTGACGAGCGGAAGTCCTTCGACATTCCGAAGAACTCCTGGAAGGGCATCGGCGAGAACGCCGACCCCGCGGGCCGCGAACACACGCTGGTCGAAATCATCACCAGCAAGTAGTCAGCCGGCGATTCGTTCCCCCGCGAGACAAACACCGTGGTGGAATCCGGCCGGTCATGCGGCGACGACACACCCTTCTGCACCCTTCTGTCTTCTGTGATTGAGGAATCGGATACATGCTCAGCACACGTCCACGCCGAGCGGCGTGGATGACCGGAATGCTCGCCACCGCGATAGCCGCGGGTCCGCTGACCGCCGCCCCGGCCCATGCGGTGGCCGGTGAAGCCGTCAAGGACGGTACGTACGCGTTCACGGCGCAGCTCGATATCGGTGGCGGTAAGCGCAGTTGCTCCGGCGCACTGGTCGACAAGCAGTGGGTGCTCACCGCCGCCAGTTGCTTCGCGGCAGACCCCGACAAGGGCTTCGAGGTCGCTGAGGGCGCGCCCAGGTGGAAGACGACCGCCACCGTCGGCCGTACCGATCTCACGAAGACGACCGGCACTGTTACCGACATTGCCGAGCTCGTCCCTTACAAGGGCCGTGACCTGGTGATGGCGAAGCTCGCCAAGCCGGTGAGCGGAGTCACCCCGGTGGCCGTCGCAAGCGCCGCGCCCAAGGAGGGCGAGGAGCTGAAGGCCGCGGGCTTCGGCCGTACCGGGTCCGTGTGGGTCCCCGACCGGCTGGGCGGTGCCGCGTTCACCGTGGATTCCGTGCAGGACGGATCGGTCGCCCTCAGCCCCAGGACCCCGGCGGACGGCGCCCTCTGCAAGGGAGACACCGGCGGCCCGGCGCTGCGGGAGACCGGCGGGCGCGTGGAGCTGGCCGCCGTCAACAGCGCCTCCTGGCAGGGCGGATGCCTGGGCACCGACCCGTCGGAGACTCGGAAGGGGGCGGTCTCCGCCCGCGTCGACGGCCTCGGCGACTGGGTGCAGAAGGTGCGTTACCGTTCGGCCTTCCCCGCCGCGCCCTGGAAGTACGCGCAGGTCATGGCCTCGGGCTACTACACGGGCGGTTCGGCCGGCGGCACCCGGCACATGGACCTGATCGTGAAGTGGATCGACGGTGAGGTCACCCTCTACCAGGGCGCGGACGACAAGGACGCCCGCTACCCCTTCAGCGCGGAGTACCAGCTCGCCAAGCCGAAGAGCACCTGGCAGCACGCCACGCTCATGGCCGGCGGCCAGTTCCAGGGCGCCGGCCGCGGTGACGGCCTGGTCGTGCGCTGGAGTGACGGCGAGCTGACCCAGTACACGAGTGTGGACGCCACGGGTTTCCACGGCGAGAAGAAGATCCGCAAGCCCAACACGGCCTGGAAGTCGTCCCAGGCGCTCACCGTGGGCCGGTACACCGGCAATGCTCAGCGCGACGACCTGCTGGTGGTGTGGCAGAGCGGGAAGGTGTCGCTGTACCAGGAGCTGCCGGCCAAGGGACTGAGCGCGGAGAAGGCGCTTCAGCAGCCGAACAAGACCTGGACGTACGCCCGTCAGATCAGCGCGGGCGAGTTCACCGGCAAGGGCACCGGCGATCTGCTGGTGCGCTGGGTGGACGGTGAGGCGACCCTCTACCCCGGTGTGGACGCCAAGGGCTTCCACGGCGAGACCAGGATCCGGCCGGCCAAGTCCGACTGGAAGGCCGCGACCGTGGTCACCGCCGGAGCCTTCGTGGACAACAAGCGCCCCGATGACGTGCTCGTGCGGTGGGAGAACGGGAACCTCGGCCTCTACCCGGGCGTGGACGCCGCGGGAACGCACCGCTACCTGAGGCTGGTCGGCGAAGGCTGAGCCCGGATCGGCCAGGGTGGCCGGCAGTCGCTCGCTACCCGGCCACCAGGTGGTGCCGTTGCCGGAGCTCGCCGGCAACGGCACCACACCGTCCCTTCCTCCGTACGTCGGGGATCCAGCCCCGCCGACGAAAGTCCTGATGAGAACCATGCATTCCCTACGTCCCATACCCTCGGCGTCGCCGATCCGAGGCACGTCCGTACGCAGATCCGCGTTGTGGGTGCGGGCCCTGGTCGTGGCCGTCTGCGCGATGGCCGTCTGCGGTGGGCCGGCGGTGGCCGCTTCCCCGGCCGCCCCCGCACCGGACTCCGGCCGCTCGGAGGGTGTGACCGCCGAGGACATCCGCCTGGCGCAGGAGACCCAGCGCTACTGGACGCCGGAGCGGATCCGTACGGCCGTCCCGAAGGACGCCCCCGCAAAGGCCGGAGCCCCGACACGGGGCGGCGGTGCCGCGGGGACGGACGCCGGGCCGGACACCACGGACGCCCCGGACGCCGCAAAGGAGGCTCCGCCGGACCGCCGCAAGCGCTCCCTTCGCGTACCCAGCACTGCGGTGGACGAAGCCATCGCCACCGTCGGCGTCTTCCTCATCCGTACGGACGACGGGGCCGTCAGCGCCAACCAGTTCTGCAGTGCGGCCTCCGTGACCTCCCCCACGAAGAGCCTGGTCATCACGGCGGCCCACTGCCTCAAGAGCGACAAGCCCTACAGCCGTGTCGCGTTCGTCCCCGGCTACCGTGCCGGCACCACCAAGCCGGGCCGGCCGGGCGAGACTCCGTACGGAATCTTCCCGATGAAGCCGGGCCAGGTCTGGATCGACGGCCGCTACCGCCAGGCGAAGCCGGACGACGATGTGGACTTCGCCCTGCTGCGCGTCGGCCCGAACGCGCAGGGGCAGCTGCTGGAGGACGCCACCGGCCGCGGCAACGAGCTCACGTCCGTCCCCGCCGCGCAGCTCGCGCGCAGGAGCGTGACGCTCGCCGGCTATCCGGGCGGCCAGAAGACACCGCTGCGGTGCACCAACGACACCCGCGCGTTCCAGGGCCGCTTCATGGAGATCCAGTGCGACGGATTCCGGTCGGGCGTCAGCGGGGGACCGTTCCTGGAGAACTTCGACGGCAAGCGCGGCAGACTCGTCGGCGTCATCGGCGGCTACCAGACCGGCGGGCGCTATGACCACACGTCATACAGCTCGCAGTTCGACGACGACGTGTTCCGGCTGTACTGGCAGGCGGTGAACGGGGAGCAGCCGGACGCCCCGAACCCCCTGGGGGACGCCGGAACCTGGCAGCACGCCACGGTGATGACCACGGGGCGCTTCCACAGCTCCTCCGAGCGGGACGGCAACCGCGATGTGATCGTGCGGTGGTCCGACGGCGAGGTGACGTTGTACCCGGGCGACGGGACGTACGGACTGCGCAAGGGGATCCGGCTCGAGGGGCCCAACTCCACCTGGAAGCACGCGTCGTTCATGACCGCGGGCGACTTCACCGGTACGGGGACGAGCGACCTCGTCGTCCGGTGGTCGGACGGCGAGGTGACGCTCTACAAGGACGTGGACGAGACCGCCAAGCTCCGCAACGAGATTCGGCTGCGCCCCCGCGGCAGCTTCTGGACCCGTGCGCACGGCATCGCCGCGGGCCGCTTCACGGGCGGCACCGGCCGCGCCGACGATCTCCTGGTGCGCTGGTCCGACGGCCATGTGAGCCTCTTCCCCGACGTCGACGGCAGGGGCCTGCACGGCGAGAAGCGGCTCATCGGCCCCGGCAGGACCTGGACCTACGCCCGGGACGTCGTCGCCGGCGACTTCACCTCGTCGGCCGGCCAGGACCTGTTCGTCCGCTGGGTCGACGGCGAGGTGTCGGTCTTCGAGGACGCCGCCGGAGCGCAGCTGAAGAAGGAGCTGCGGCTGCGGCCCCCGAAGTCCGTGTGGCGCGGTGTCGCCATGACGGCCGTCGGGGCCTTCGGCGGCGACGGCCGGGCGAACGACGTGGTGGCCCGCTGGCCGGACGGGAAGCTCACCCTCCATCCCGACTCCAGCGGCAGAGGCCTGGGCCGCGAGCGCACGCTCATCCCGAAGCCGGGCCCCTGACGCCCCGGCGCGCGGGGCGGGCGGCTCGCCGGGCGCCCGCCCTCACCGGCCCGCCGCCCCCAGCGGCCCCGCCGCCTTAACGGGCCCCGCCGTCGTCACCGGCCGTCCGCGCTCACCGCGCCGCCCGTCGCATCCGCCACACCAGGAACAGCGCGGAGGCGACGGCGGCGGCCCGGGCCATGACCGGCAGGCCGTCGAGGAGCTCCTGGCCCAGGCGGCCCTGGGCGATCGGGTCGCCCCAGCGGCCGTCGAAGCGGCCCCACAGCCAGACCACCAGGCCGCCGGCGGCGGACCCCGGCACGCCCAGCGCCGCGAACTTGGCCTCGGCGGGGGTCAGCCGCCGCGACACGTAGGCGAGCGCCCAGCCTCCCGCCAGCGCGAGCCACGAGCCGAGCACCGCGCCTGCCACGAGCAGCAGGACCGCCAGCGTCGGGACGGGGCTGAGCCAGGCCCGCAGCGGAAGCGCCGCGTCGGCGGCCGCTTCGGGCCCGCTCTCGTCGTCCTCGTCGTCCTCACCGGCCGTGCCGACGGGCCTGGCGCCGGCCGCCGCGGCACGCCGGCGGGCGAGCGCGCGGCGCAGCAGCCCGGGAGGCGGGCCCTGTCCGTCCGCCGCGTCGGCGGCCTCCGCACCTGCGCCCTCCGCCGTGTCACCGTCGCCGCCGGCCCCGCCGCGCTTCCTCAGCGACAGCGGCCCGCCCCCGCCGCCGGTGCGCCCCCCGCCGGCCTCGCCGTCCTTCCCGTCCTTCCCGTCCTTCGTGTCCGCGTGCTCGGGCCGGTCCCAGATCTCGGGGATCTCGATCCCGCCGACGAATCCGGGCACGGTCTCGCCCGGACCGAACGGCGACGACTCCACCCGCCACCAGTCGGGCGCGTCCTGCGCGTCACCCAGCTCGTCGGCGCCCGCGAGGTGCGGCGGCAGACCGGCGTCCGGCACCGGAACGGCCGGCGCGGGACCCTGTGCACCCTCCCGCGGAGCGGGCACCTTGCCGTGCGCGGACGCCTTGCCCTTCGCGGACGCCCCGCCCGCCGCGCCCTTCGCGCCCGCCGCGCCGTTCGCCGGCGGATGCCCCCCGGCGGTCCCCCGGCCCGTCAGCGCGCCGCGCCAGGACAGACCGCCGAGCTTCTCGCGCGCGGCGGCCCACCGCGCCGGGGGACCGCCGTCCGGCGACGGCGCGGCGGGCGGCGGCGCCCCGGCGGCCTGCGGGTCGCCCGCCGCCTGTGCGACCACCGCCTCCGGCGTCCCCAGGCGCGCCAGCAGCCGCTTGGCGCCGGACACCGAGTCGGGCTTCTCCCCGTCTATCCGCGCCCGGAGCCCGGTCACCAGCCGCATCCGCGTGGCGGCGGGCAGGCCCCGCTGCTGGGCCAGGTCGCCCACCCGGCTCAGATAGTCAAAGACGAGCTGATCGCTCTCGATCCCCACGAAATCCCCTGCGGCGTCCGCTGGTTGCTGCCCCGACGGTACCCCCTCGCCCCGCCGCGGGACCGCAGGCCCGGGGCGCCGCGCACCGGCGCCCTGCGGTGCTCACTGCCCCCGCATCCCCGGCCCCGCTAACGTAGGACGAATGACCGATACTCCCCGCACTCTGGCCGAGGAGCTCCGGACCCGCACCGACAGCGGGCTCGTCGCGCTGCTGCGGGCCCGGCCCGACCTGCTCAATCCGGTGCCGGGTGATGTCACCCAGCTGGCGACCCGGGCCGGGACCCGGGCATCGGTGGTCCGCGCGGTGGAGCGGCTCGACCGGTTCGCGCTGCAGACCGCGGAGGCACTGGCGGTCGCGCCCGACCCGTGTCCCCGCGGCACGCTGGGCGCACTGATGGGCGGGGACGCCGGCGACGAGACGGTGGCCGCCGAGCTGCCCCGGGCCGTGGCCGAACTGCGCGCGCAGGCGCTGGTGTGGGGGCCGGACGACCGGCTGCGGCTGGTCCGCACAGCGCGTGAACTGCTCACACCCAGCCCCGCGCACCCCTCACCGACCGGCCTGGGCCCGACCGTCGCCGAGGCCACCGCCGGGATGTCGCCGGGACGGCTCCAGGAGATCATCGCCGCGGCCGGGCTGCCCGCCACCCACGACCCGGTCTCCGCGGTGGCGGCGCTGACCTCGCTCTTCAGCGACCGCGCGCGGATGGCGGCGCTGCTCGACACCGCGCCCGCCGAGTCCGTCGCCGTCCTCGACAAGCTGCTGTGGGGCCCGCCGTACGGCGGTGTCACCGACCGGCCGGCGCCCCCGGTGCAGTGGCTGCTCGACCGGGGCCTGCTGATCCCGGCGGGCGGCCGCAACGTCGTCCTGCCGAGGGAGGCGGCGCTGCATCTGCGCGGCGGGCGCGCGCACCGCAGCCCCGAGCCGGTGCCGCCCGCCCTGACGCCCACGACGCAGCGCGATCCACAGCTTGTGGACAGCGCCGCCGCGGGCCAGGCGTTCACCGCGCTGGCGACCGTCGAGGAGTTGCTCAAGGAGTGGGACCTGGGCGGGCCGCCGGTCCTGCGCGCCGGGGGCCTGAGCGTCCGCGACCTCAAACGGACCGCCGTCGCCCTGGACACCACCGAGCAGCTCGCCGCGTTCTGGCTCGAACTCGCCTACGCAGCCGGGCTGATCGCCTCCGACGGCGAGGCCGACGAGCGCTACGCCGCCACACCGGCGGCCGAGGAGTGGCTCCAGCTGCCCGACCACGAACGCTGGGCGGTACTGGCGGCCGGCTGGCTGCCGGCCACCCGCATCCCGGGCGTGGTCGGCTCCGCCGACGCCAAGGGCCGCACCCTGGCCGCCCTCGGCCCGCACCTGGACCGCTCCGCCGCGCCCGAGGTCCGGCGCCGCGCCCTCGGCCTCCTGGCGGGCCTGCCGGCGGGTACGTCCGTACCGGCGCCGGCGGTGCTCTCCCGGCTGCGGTGGGAGCGTCCGCTGCGCGGCGCCGCGGCCCCGGCGGCGCCCGGCCAGACCTCCGCCCCCGTGCCGCCGCCCGCCGGCTCCCCGTCCCCCGCCGGCTCCCCGGCCGCCGTCGCCGACGACCTGCGCGCACGCCTGGCCCAATGGGCCCTGTCCGAGGCCGAGTTGCTCGGCGTGACGGGACGGGGCGCGCTCTCCACCCACGGACGCACCCTGATCGCCGCCGCGGACCCCACCGCGCCGGACGCCGACGCCCTCCCCAACCCCGCCGAGGCCACCGCCGCCGCGTCCCGCGCCGCGGCCCTGCTCGCCCCGCTCCTGCCCGAGCCGCTCGACCACGTCCTCCTCCAGGCGGACCTGACCGCCGTCGCCCCCGGCCCGCTGCGGCGCCCGCTCGCCGAGGCCCTCGGCGTACTGGCCGACGTCGAGTCCAAGGGCGGTGCGACGGTCTACCGCTTCACCCCCGCCTCGGTGCGCCGCGCCCTGGACGCCGGCCGCTCCGCCGCCGAACTCCAGGAGTTCCTCACCGCTCACTCCCGTACGCCGGTCCCCCAGCCGCTCGCCTACCTCATCGACGATGTGGCCCGCAGGCACGGCCAGCTGCGGATCGGCGCGGCCGCCGCCTACGTCCGCTGCGACGACGACGCGCTGCTGTCCGAGATCCTCGCCGACCGCCGCGCCGTCCCGCTGCGCCTGCGCCGCCTCGCCCCCACCGTGCTCGCCGCCCAGACCTCCCCCGAGCAGCTCCTGGACGGGCTGCGGGCGATGGGCTACGCCCCGGCCGCCGAATCCGCCGCCGGCGACGTCCTGATCGCCCGCGCCGACTCCTACCGCACCGCGCCGCGCAGCGCCCCCGCCCCGGTCCCCGACGGCCCGCCGTCCCCCGACCGCACCCTCCTCCAGGCGGCGGTACGCGCCATCCGCGCCGGCGACCTCGCCGCCACCGCCGAACGCAAGCCGGTACGCGCCCCCGCCCCGGCCCCCGGCGCCTTCCCCCGCACGACGTCCGCCGAGACCCTCGCCACCATGCAGGCCGCGGTGCTCACCAGCTCCGCCGTCTGGATCGGCTACGTCAACGCCGACGGCGCGGCCAGCCAGCGGGTCATCGCCCCCGTACGCGTCGAGGGCGGCTTCGTCACCGCCTACGACCACACCGCCGACGAGGTCCGCACCTACCCGCTGCACCGGATCACGGGCGTCGCGGAACTGGCGGACGACTCGGTCTGACGCGACACCCCGGCCCCGCACCGCCCCTGCCCGCAAGGGAGGGCGGCCATCACTAACGGGTCCCCGCCCCGATGCGGCACACTGGACGTTTGGCCGTAGGTGCGGCCGAGGTCTGCGGTCGGGGCCGGCGGCCGAGGGCCGTACGGCGACCGGAAAGCGAAAGGCGAGGCGCGTGAACGGACCCCTCATCGTCCAGAGCGACAAGACGCTGCTGCTGGAGGTGGACCATGAGCTGGCGGACGCCTGCCGGCGGGCCATCGCGCCCTTCGCCGAGCTGGAGCGGGCACCGGAGCACATCCACACCTACCGGGTGACGCCGCTGGGCCTGTGGAACGCACGGGCCGCCGGACACGACGCCGAGCAGGTCGTGGACGCGCTGGTGCAGTTCTCGCGGTACCCGGTGCCGCATGCGCTGCTCGTCGACATCGCGGAGACCATGTCGCGCTACGGGCGGCTGACGCTGATCAAGCACCCGGCGCACGGGCTCGTGCTCACCACCACGGACCGCCCGGTGCTGGAGGAGATCCTGCGGTCGAAGAAGGTGCAGCCGCTGGTGGGGGCGCGGCTGGATCCGGACAGCGTCGTCGTCCACCCCTCCGAGCGCGGGCAGATCAAGCAGACGCTGCTCAAGCTGGGCTGGCCCGCCGAGGACCTGGCCGGGTACGTGGACGGCGAGGCGCACCCCATCGAGCTGGACGAGAACGGCTGGTCGCTGCGGCCGTACCAGCAGCAGGCCGTGGAGGGCTTCTGGCACGGCGGCTCGGGCGTGGTCGTACTGCCGTGCGGGGCGGGCAAGACGCTGGTGGGGGCCGGTGCGATGGCGCAGGCGAAGGCCACCACGCTGATCCTGGTGACGAACACGGTCTCGGCCCGGCAGTGGAAGCACGAGCTGGTCAAGCGGACCTCGCTGACCGAGGACGAGATCGGCGAGTACAGCGGGACGCGCAAGCAGATCCGGCCCGTCACCATCGCGACGTATCAGGTGCTGACCACCAAGCGGAAGGGCGTCTACCCGCATCTGGAGCTCTTCGACTCCCGGGACTGGGGTCTGATCGTCTACGACGAGGTGCATCTGCTGCCCGCCCCGGTCTTCAAGTTCACCGCCGACCTGCAGGCGCGGCGGCGGCTGGGCCTGACCGCGACGCTGGTGCGCGAGGACGGCCGCGAGTCGGACGTCTTCTCACTCATCGGGCCGAAGCGCTTCGACGCCCCGTGGAAGGAGATCGAGGCACAGGGCTACATCGCCCCGGCCGACTGTGTCGAGGTGCGGGTCAACCTGACCGACTCGGAGCGGCTGGCGTACGCGACCGCCGAGACGGAGGAGAAGTACCGCTTCTGCGCGACCACCGCCAGCAAGCAGTTCGTGACCGAGTCGCTGGTCCGCCGGCACCAGGGCGAACAGACGCTGGTCATCGGGCAGTACATCGACCAGCTGGACGAGCTGGGCGAGCATCTGGACGCGCCGGTGATCAAGGGCGAGACCACCAACGCGCAGCGCGAGAAGCTCTTCGACGCGTTCCGGGAGGGCGAGATCTCGGTACTCGTCGTCTCGAAGGTCGCGAACTTCTCGATCGACCTGCCCGAGGCGACGGTCGCCATCCAGGTGTCGGGCACCTTCGGCTCCCGCCAGGAGGAGGCCCAGCGGCTGGGCCGCGTACTGCGCCCCAAGGCAGACGGGCACGAGGCCCGCTTCTACTCGGTCGTGGCCAGGGACACCATCGACCAGGACTTCGCCGCACACCGCCAGCGCTTCCTCGCCGAGCAGGGCTACGCCTACCGCATCGTGGACGCGGACGAGCTACTGGCGGCGGACGAGGACGCGTAGGCGGGGGCGACGCGTGAGACGGGGCGGCGCGTGGGACGGGGCGGGCTTGGGGTTGGGGGCCTGCTGGAATGGTGGGGCGGCGGCGCGGGGGGCGTTGGCTTCGGCGCCGCAGGGGCGTTGGCTTCGGCACCGCGCCGGATGTCGGCTTTGGCGCCCCGCCGGGAACCGGGCCTCGGCGCCCCGCGGGGATCGTCGGCTTCGGCGCCCCGCCGGAATTGGCGTCCCGCCGGAATTTCGGCACCCCGTCGGAACGGAGCCCCCTGCCCGCCCCGTCCGGAATAAGGCCCCGGCCCGCCGCGTTGTGGCCCCGCAGGGGGCGCTCGCATCCCCTACGGGATCTGTTCCCCCTCCCCCTAGGTACCGGGTGCCCCTAGGTACCGCCGCCCCTAGACACGGGTGCCCCTAAGTACCGGCGCGACCCCTAAGTACCGGCGCGACCGCTAAGTACCGGCGCGACCGCTCACCCCCTGGGCCCGGCCCGGCAGTTCCCGGCCGGTCCCGGTGGGCCTCGGTGCGGGGATATGGCTGCCGGAGCATCCCGGGGTGCCGGGCGCGGCGGCCTGCTGCCGCGTCCACCAGGCCGCGGTCGCCAGCAGCGCGAGGCCCAGCAGCGGATACGGGGCCGCCAGCGGCTGCTGCCACCAGGCGTAGCGCAGGTCGAAATCGCCGGCGTGCGGCACGATCCACATCGTGCGGACGGTGAAGGCGAGCGTGACGGCGGCCAGCAGCGCCCGGCGCCAGGGGCTGCGCCGGGTGTGGGCGGCGAGCGCCACGAGCAGCGGCACACACCAGACCCAGTGGTGGGACCAGCTGATCGGCGAGACCAGCAGCGCCGTGACGGACGTACACAGCACGCCCCAGTTGTCGCGGCCGCGCCGCAGACAGACGCGGCGGGCCACGGCGAGCCCGGCGGCCGCGGTCAGCACCGCCGGCACCGCCCACAGCAGGCCCGGCTCGGGGTGGTGCAGGACCCGGCTGATCAGGCCCTGGAGCGACTGGTTGTCGACGATCCACACCTTGCCGACCCGGCCGGTCTCGAACATCCGCCGTGTCCAGAACTCGATGCTGGCGCCGGGCAGCGCCAGCCAGCCCAGCAGCGCCGAGACCAGGAACCCGGCGAGGGTGGTGCAGGCGGCCTTCACCCGGCCGGTGATCAGGAGGTAGACCGCGAAGATCGCGGGGGTGAGCTTGATGCCCGCCGCGAGGCCGGTGGCGAAGCCCTTGAAGCGGGCGCCGTCCGGGCGGGAGAGGTCCCACAGGACCAGGCAGGCCAGGGCGAGGTTTATCTGCCCGAAGACGAACGTCTGGAAGACCGGCTCCAGCCAGAGGCCGAGGGCGGTGACGGCCAGGAGCACGGGCGCGGAGTGCGCGGCCTTGCGCAGACCGGCGGCCTTGCAGGAGAGGTGGATCAGCAGGACGAGCAGGGCGGCGTTGACGAGCACACAGGCGACCTTGAGGGCACTCAGGGAGAGCCAGGTCAGGGGGATGAACAGCAGGGCGGCGAAGGGCGGGTAGGTAGCGGGCAGGTTCCACTTGGTGACCGTGAGGCCGTAGAGATCACCGCCGGTCGCGGCGGCCTCCCCCTCGGCGCGGTAGACCGCGATGTCGGACATCGGCATCGGCTGGACCTGGTACAGCACCCACAGTCCGGCGAACGACGTCACGAGCAGCACGGCGGCGAGCACCAGTCGGCGGGGGCTCGCCGTGCTCAGGGCCCAGGTCCGTCTCCACGTCCACGTCCGCGTACCGTCGGCGGCAGACACCCCTGCTCCCCCTCGTCACCCTGACTCGTCGACTCGTCGCCCTGAGCGCGCCCTTGGCGGCGACGCTAGTGGATCGCGGCCGACGGTCCGTAACGGTTTCCGGTCAACCGGATGGCGACGTGGGGTCCTGGCGACGGACGGCGACGTGGGGTCCTGGCGGAGGCGTGGGGTCCTGGCGCAGGCGGCTGAGGGCGGGGCGCCCGGCGCGGGTTCAGTCCTCCGCGTACTCGCCCAGGACGGCGACGCTGAAGGCGGCCCCGGCGAAGACCTTGATCGCGCGGAGGGCGTTGCCGACGAAATGGCGATGCCCCTGCGCGGGCACCGCGCCGCCGGCGGAGCCGGGGCCGAGGGCGGTCGCGCCCCGGGCGGCGGGGCGGAGTGCGGCGGAAGGGACGGAGGCTGGTGGAATCGCTGCGCTGCTCATGTCTCCATGATGAGATTCACGCGATTGCAGCACATCGGTCCATGGGCGCATCTCGCACGGCCCGGACATCAGACTTCAGGCCCATCCCGTCCCCTACGGGAGACCGACGGCCCTCAGGGTTCTCCCTCCCGGGTACGGCTGCCGCGGCGGGTGAGAAATCCGTTGGCGCCTTCTCCGGCCGCTGGCTACACTCGCGCGTCTGCCTGCCTCCCGCCGAGGAGCGCCGCCGTCCGGTCGGAAACCGGCCGGCCTTCGCGTCACCCCGCTGACCAGCGCGGAGCATGATCTGCGCCGCGTCCCCACACCGGCCTGCCGCGCGCACCGTCGCCGCGCGCGCCCGCCGCAGTACCTGCCAACGGAGGCATCGCCGTGCCCTCGCACGCCCACCCGTCACCCGACCACCACCCCTCAACGCCGGCGCTACGCACCGACAGCCCTTCACCGTCACCCGACCACCACCCCCTCGAGCGCGAGAAGGCCCATCTCGCCGCGTCCCGCGCCGCCCTGCGTGCGATGCGCGAGGACGCCGAGAACCTCAACATCGCGGATGTGACCGCGAACTGGGTCAACGCCGAGGTCCTCCAGGGCGAGATCGACGCCCGTATCAAGGCGCTCGCCGACCTCGCGCACACCCCGCTCTTCTTCGGCCGCCTCGACTACCTCCACGCACCGGGTACCGACCTAGCCGAGGGCGCGGAAGGGGAGAACTTCTACATCGGCCGCCGGCACGTCCACGACGCCGACGGCGACCCGATGGTCATCGACTGGCGCGCCCCCGTCTCCCAGCCGTTCTACCGGGCCTCCAAGAAGGACCCGATGGATCTCAAGCTGCGCCGCCGGTTCGGCTATACGGCAGGCGAGTTGACCGCGTACGAGGACGAGCACCTCACCGACCCGCAGGAGTCGGCCCGCACCAGCCGGCTCCTCCAGACGGAGATCGAGCGCCCGCGCGTCGGCCCGATGCGGGACATCGTCGCCACGATCCAGCCCGAGCAGGACGAGATCGTGCGCGCCGGCATCGGCGGCACGGTCTGCGTCCAGGGGGCGCCCGGTACGGGGAAGACCGCGGTGGGCCTCCACCGGGTGGCGTATCTGCTCTATGCGCACCGCGAGCGGCTGGCCCGCGCCGGGACCCTGGTCATCGGCCCCAACCGCTCGTTCCTGCACTACATCGAGCAGGTTCTGCCGGCGCTGGGCGAGCTGGAGGTCAAGCAGGCCACGGTCGACGACCTGGTGGGGCATGTGGAGGTGCGCGGCACCGACGAGGCGGCCGCCGCGACGGTCAAGGGCGACGCGCGGATGGCCGAGGTCCTGCGGCGG
Organism: Streptomyces sp. NPDC002446; assembly: GCF_053595675.1. Lineage (NCBI taxonomy): Bacteria > Bacillati > Actinomycetota > Actinomycetes > Kitasatosporales > Streptomycetaceae > Streptomyces > Streptomyces sp. NPDC002446. Next base: position 19,152 of record NZ_JBSFYC010000089.1, read on the forward strand.
GCGGTCCGTTCGCACATCACGATGCCCGAGGAGCCCTGCGTGGTGGTGCGCGGCTCGCGGCGCTGGCGCGTACCGGCGTATGAACTCGAAGAGATCGTCCGGGAGTTGGCCGAGCGCGACATCCGTTACGGCGCGGCCCGCGAGGCGCTCCCCCAGCGGATCGCGCATGCCGTCCTCGTCCGTATGGAGCAGGCGGGCGAGGCCCCGGACGACCGGGTGCAGGACGCGGTGGCCCGTAACGCCGCCGTGAAGGCCACGGTCAAGGCCGTCTGGCCGCCGGTCGATCCGGCGAAGCTGGTGCTGCGGCTGCTGGGTGACGCCGACTTCCTCGCCGAGCAGGCCGAGGGGATCCTGACTCCGCAGGAGCAGAAGACGATCCTGTGGGCCAAACCGGCGCGCAGTGTGCGGAGCGCCAAGTGGTCGGCCGCCGACGCGGTGCTGATCGACGAGGCGGTGGATCTGGTCACGCGCACGCACTCGCTCGGCCATGTCGTCCTGGACGAGGCGCAGGACCTGTCCCCCATGCAGTACCGCGCGGTCGGCCGCCGCTGTACGACGGGCTCGGCGACCGTCCTCGGCGACATCGCCCAGGGGACCACGCCGTGGGCCACCGACACCTGGGAGGAGGCGCTGTTCCATCTGGGCAAGCCCGGTTCGGCCGTCGAGGAGCTCACCCAGGGCTTCCGCGTACCGCGCGAGGTGATCGCCTACGCGTCCCGGCTGCTGCCCGCCATCGCGCCCGATCTGACGGAGGCCACCTCGATCCGCGAGTCGGCGGGCGACTTCGAGATCCGCCGGGTCGAGCCGGCGGATCTGGTCGCCGCGACCCTGGCGGCCTGCGACGATGCGCTGTCGAAGGAGGGCTCGATCGGCCTGATCGCCGCGGAGGCCCGCATTCCGCTGCTGCGTGCGGCCCTGGAGGCGGCCGGTGTGACCTGCCTGGCCCCGGGTGAGGAGACCTCGGCCGGGTCGCGGCTGACGCTGGTGCCCGCCACGCTCGCCAAGGGCCTGGAGTACGACTACGTGGTCCTCGACGAGCCGGCCGCGATCGTCGACGGCGAACCGGACGACCGGACCGGGCTGCGCCGCCTGTACGTCTGCCTGACCCGGCCGGTGTCCGGTCTGACGGTGGTCCATGCGGCGCCGCTGCCGGGACAACTGGCGGACGGCGGCGCCCGGTTGGCGGAGGGTACGGTGGCGCCCCATTGACTGAGGCCGCCACAGGGAGCGCGTCCTAGGGCAGGCCCTAGATCTCTTCCCCTTCAAGGGCCTTCAGCAGACCGCCCAGGAGGCCGGGAAACCGCGCGTCGAGGTCGGCGCGGCGCAGCTGCACATAGCGGTTGCGCCCCACGGCCCGCGTACTGGTGATCCCGGCCTCGCGCATGATCCGCATATGGTGCGACACCGTCGACTTGTGCAGATGCGCGAGGCCGAGCCGCTCCGACGAGCAGTCGTACTGCTGCCCGCTCGCATAGATCCGCAGCAGGTGCAGCCGCGTCGGATCCCCGAGCGCGTGCAGCACCTTCACCAGTTGGATGTCCGCGGCCTCCGGCTGCTCCAGCAGCGTGCCCTCGCCGTCGCCCGCACCGACGTCACTCACCACGGCGGCACAGCCTCCTTCCGCCACTCACCCGGCCTTACCGGGCCCACTCTATTTTCCCGCCCGCTCCCCGGATTTCCCCGCCCATTACCCAAACCTGTTTGACATCCATCAAACAGTATCTATTGTTTGACGCACATCAAACTTACGACTTACCGCTCACCTGTCCCGTCGCCCGTACTGGGAAGGACACCCGTGCGTCTCCGCCTGCTCCTGCTCGCCCTCGGCACCTTCGCCGTCGGCACCGATTCGATGGTGATGGCCGGCATCCTCGGCCTCGTCGCCCGCGACCTGGACGTCTCCGTCCCGGCCGCCGGCCAGATGGTCACCGTCTTCGCCCTGTCCTACGCCGTGCTCGCCCCGGTCCTGGCGACCGCCGCCGCCCGGTGGCCGCGCCGCCGGCTACTGCTGACCGCGCTGGCCGTCTTCACCCTCGCCAACGCGCTCAGCGCCGTAGCGCCCGACTACCCGACCCTGCTGGCCACCCGGGTCCTCGCCGCGGCCGGCGCCGCGCTCTACACGCCGACCGCGAACGCCGTCGCCACCACCCTCGTCCCCCCGGAGCGCCGCGGCCGCGCGCTGGCCACCGTCCTCGGCGGCATGACCGTGGCCACCGCGCTCGGCGTCCCGCTGGGCACCTACCTCGGCCGTACGGACTGGCGGCTGACCATGTGGCTGGTGGTCGCTCTGGGTGCCGCGGCGTTCCTCGGCCTCGCCCTCCTGCTGCGCGGCCTCCCGGCACCGGCGGCGGTCCCCGCCCTGCGCGCCCGCCTCGCCCCGCTGCGCAACCGCCACGTCCTGCTGGCCGCGACCACCACCCTGGTGTTCTTCCTGGCCGTCAACACGGTCTACATCTACCTCGGTACGGCGGTACGCCCCGCCACCGGAGGCGACACGGGCCGGCTCAGCCTGATCATGCTGGTCTCCGGCGTCGCCTCGGTCGCCGGCAACTGGCTGGGCGGCCGGGCCGTCGACCGGTTGGGCGTCCGCGCCGTCCTGCTCGCCGGTGGCGGCGTGGCCGCGGCGGCCTTCCTCGCCCTGCCCTGGATCTCCGCGACGATGACCGGCGCGCTGCTCTACGCCGCCGTCGCCCCGCTCGCCGGCTGGGCCCTCGCGGTCGCACTGCCGCACCGCCTGGCCTCCATCGACCCGCCCAGCGCACCCCTGCTGATATCCCTCAACAGCAGCGCCCTGTACCTGGGCGTGGCCGCCGCGGGCGGCGCCGGCAGCCTCGCCGTCACCGTCCTCGGCGACCGCTGGTTCCCGCTCGCCGCGACGGCGCTGGCCCTGGTCGCACTGGCCCTCGCGGCCGTCACGACACGCACGGCCGCCCCGGGCGCCATGGCCACCGGGCCGGGGAGCAGCGCCGGCCACAGCACGGCGGCCGGACCGGGGAAACCGGGGAGCACGACCGGCGAGAGCACGGCCACCGGGAGCGCCGCCACCGGGAGCGCCGCCACCGAAGGCACCGTCACGGAAGGCGCCGCCACCGGGAGCACCACCGCCGCTCCCGTACGGAGCCCCGCCCACCCCTAGGGCCTGTCCGGCCTAGCTAGGGCCCGTCCGTCCCTGCCCCGTCCGCCCCTGCCCCGCCGGGCAGGCCCTAGACCACCACCCCGTCCCCGTCCAGCACGTCCCGCCACTGCCGTACCGCCGCCGCGTCCACCGGCGCGGACCAGCCGGCGGGCCGGGCCGCGCCGCCGATGTGGAACGCGTCCAGACCGGCCGCGCGCAGCGCCGGCAGGTGGCCGAGCCCGAGTCCGCCGCCGACCAGGATCCGCGGCGCGTACCCGGGCTCGCCCGCCGCCGTACGCGCCTGCTCCGCCAGCAGCACCGGCAGCCCCGCCTCGACGCCCTTCGCGTCACCGGCCGTCAGATACGTGTCGAGCCCGGCGGCGCCCGGCATCCCCGCCAGCTCCTTGCGCAGCGCGTCCCGGTCGGCGGCCCGGTCGATGGCCCGGTGGAAGGTCCAGCGGCAGCCGTCGATCACCTCGGCCAGCGCCGCCACCGCATCGAGGTCGGGGCGCCCGTCCGGCGTGAGGAAGCCGAGGACGAACTCCTGCGCGCCCTCCGCGCGCAGCGCCGCGGCCTGTCCGCACAGCGCCGCCAGGTCACCGGCCGCGAACCCGTCGGCGGCCCGCAGCATCACCCGCAGCGGGATGTCGACGGCCGCCCGCACCGCCGCGAAGACGGCCCGGGACGGGGTGAGCCCGTCGGCCGCCATATCGCTGACGAGTTCCAGACGGTCGGCACCGCCGGCCTGAGCGGCCACCGCGTCCTGCGGTCCGAGCGCGATCACCTCCAGGAGCGCGCGCTTGCTCATATGACCCCAATCCTTCGACGGCGGCGCGGCGGGCGGGCCCGGCGCCGGAAAGCTCCACGTACGACAACAGGTCTAGTCCAATATCCCAGCGTACGGGCTGACCGGCGCTCCGGCACAATGTTGCGCATGACCTCCGTGCCCCGTACGGCCGACACCGCCGACCTGCTGCCGGAGCTGCGCGGACGCTGGGCCGCCAGCGTCTCCGAGGCCCGCGGCGACACGAAGTCCCCGGCCCCCCACGGCGCAGCGGCCCCCGCCCCCGGCCCGTACGCGGACAACCTCCTGGCCCGGTGGAGCGAACCGCAGCGCCGCTACCACACCGTCGAGCACCTCGCCGCGGTCCTCCAGCGCATCGACGAACTGGCCGAGCACGCCGACGACCTGCCCGTCGTCCAGTTGGCGGCGTGGTTCCACGACGCGGTCTACCGGCCGGACCGCTCCGAGAACGAGGAGCGCAGCGCCTCCCTCGCCGAACGCGCCCTGCCCGAACTGGGCATCGGCGCGGCCCGTACCGCCGACGTCGCCCGCCTGGTGCGGCTCACCGTCACCCACGACCCGGCGCCCGACGACCCCGACGGCGAGGTGCTGTGCGACGCCGATCTCGCGGTGCTCGGCGGCTCACCCGCCGCCTACGCCGCCTACGCCGCCGCGGTCCGCGCCGAGTACGCCTTCGTCCCCGACGCCGACTTCGCCGCCGGCCGCTCCGCCGTGCTGCGCCAACTCCTCGCCCTGCCCCGCCTGTTCAGGACACCCCGGGGCTACGACCGCTGGGAACACCTGGCGCGCCGCAACCTGGCCACGGAGCTGGACCTCCTCGGCGGCGGGTGAGCCATCTCTCGCGCCTTGTACACCACGGCCGGGAATGTAAGCCGTCCTACCCTTGTTAGTAGCTGACATGCCAGCACCTGCACCATCCGCCCGCGCCCGCCTGCCCATCGCCGTATATGTCCTCGGCCTCTCCGTCTTCGCGCTCGGCACGTCCGAGTTCATGCTCTCCGGCATCCTCCAGCCGCTCGCCCGTGACCTGGGCGTCTCCATCCCGCAGGCCGGCCTGCTGGTCTCGGCCTTCGCGATCGGCATGGTGGTCGGCGCCCCGGTCCTCGCCGCGGCCACGCTCCGCCTCCCCAGGCGTACGACGCTGATCGCGCTGCTGGCCGTCTTCGGCCTCGGCCAGGTCGCGGGCGCGCTGGCGCCGTCCTACGGAGTCCTCTTCGCCTCCCGCGTCGTCAGCGCACTGGCCTGCGCCGGCTTCTGGGCGGTCGGTGCGGCCGTCGCCGTCTCGCTGGTACCGGTGACCGCGCGAGCCCGCGCGATGGCCGTGATGGTCGGCGGCCTGAGCATCGCCAACATCGCCGGCGTCCCGGCCGGCGCGCTGCTCGGCCAGCACGCCGGCTGGCGCGCCGCCTTCTGGGCCGTGGCCGGGCTCGCCGCGATCGGCCTGGTCGGCGTGGTGGCACTGGTACCGCGTACGGCCGTGCCCACCGGCGACGACCGCCCGCAGCTCCGCCGCGAGCTGGCCATCTACAAGGACAAGCAGGTCTGGCTGGCGCTGACCGCCACGGCCATGAACGGCGCCGCGGTCTTCGCGCTCTTCTCCTACCTCTCCCCCCTGCTGACCGACACCGCCGGCCTCGCCGAGAGCTGGGTGCCGACGGTGCTCGCGCTCTTCGGCGTCGGCGCGCTGATCGGTACGTTCATCGGCGGCCGGATCGCCGACGCGCACCTCTTCGGGACGCTCTTCGGCGGCATATCCGCCTCGACGGCCGTGCTCGCCGTCTTGGCGCTGACCGCGCACAGCCCGTTCGCCGCCGTCGCGCTCTCCCTGATGCTCGGGGTGACCGCGTTCACCACGGCCCCGGCCCTCAACGCGCGGATGTTCAACGTGGCGAACGCCGCGCCGACGCTGGCCGGTGCCACCACCACCGCCGCGTTCAACATCGGCAACACCCTCGGCCCCTGGCTCGGCGGCCTGGTCATCGGCGCGGGCTGGGGCTACCGCTCCGTGGCCTGGACCGGCGCGGCGCTGGCGGCGGTGGCCGTCGTCACCACCGCCGTCGCCTTCCGGCTGCACCGCGCGACGAGCAGCTCCCACCTCGTCGCCGCATCGGCGAAGACGACGGCAACGGCGAAGACGAAGGGGGCAGCCACAGCCACAGCCACAGCGACGGCAACGGCGCCCCTGCCGGAGCCGCAGGCCGCCGACCAGCGCTGATCCAGGCCGGGCGGGGCCCCGGAGGCGCGGGCGTGCGCCGGGCCCGCGGGCGCGCCCGCCCGTGGGTGCGCCCGCCCGGCCGCTGCCGGCCCGTGCGTTCACGCCCCGCCGTCGAACGTCCACCGCGTCTGGCTGAACACCGCCTCCCCCCGCCCGAAGCCGAAGGCCCGGCGGGGCTCGACGCGGAAGACGACGGCGCGGCCGCCGCGGCCCTGGAACGCCCCGTCGCGGACCTCGAAACGCCAGTCGTCGCCGTACTTCTCGACATACAGCTCGGCGAGGCGGTGCAGCGTCGGCTCGTCGTCGACCTGCACCGCCTCGCCCTCGACTACCACGTCGAGGCCCACATGCAGGTCATTGCCGCCGGCCGTCGACGTGGTCAGCGCGCAGTGCGTGTTGGCCGCGAGATTCTTGGCCTTGCGTTCGCCGGGGCCGGTGGCGAAGTGCAGGGCGTCCTCCGACCAGACGGCGAGCACCGGGGTGACATGCGGGCGGCCGTCGGGCCGGACGGTCGCGAGCCAGAAGATCTCCGCCTCGGACATCCCGCCGACGGCCGCGGACCAGCCGGTCGCCCTGGCGTCCGCACTGCTGTAATTCGGATCGAGCTCGGTCGTGACCGGTTCTCTGTTGCCCGGTGCGCTGACTGACATGGCTGTCCCCTTCCGGTACGCCGCCGTCGCCGCTTGTGCTGTCGGTACGGCACGCGGCCAGGGCCCATCGTGCGGGGACACGCCATCGGCCCGCCGCTCCGACGCGCCGCGTGCGGGCCGTACGGGGGGCGGGGCGTACGGGCGCCGGGCGTACGGGGGCAGGACGTCCGGGCGCCGGGCATACGGGCGCTGGGCATACGGGCGCTGGGCATACAGGGGCCCGGCGTACGAGGCGGCGCATCGGCGCGGGCGGACCGCAGAAGGCCCGGCGCGTACCGGCCATACGGGGAGGGCGGACCGCACCCCCGGGTTGCCCCGGGTTGCCCCGGGTTGCCCTGGGGCCGCCCTAGATGATTGAGTCCGATGTTTGTGCTGGCCGCGACCATGGCGAAGGGCGTCCGTTGGCCTGAGTGTGACTTCTGGCTTGGACGCCCTTCTG
>NZ_JBSFYC010000090.1:0-26215 GCF_053595675.1 Streptomyces sp. NPDC002446
TCTCAAGGAACGGACGCTTCCTTTGTTCCTGTTTCACCAGGATCTCCGGGCGCTTCCCTTCGGTCTTGCGTTTCCGACTCTATCAGATCCTTGCGACTCCGATTTCGCCGGTGCGTTTCCGCCTTTCGGCTTCTTCGCGTTTCCGACTCTATCAGACCCGGATTCTTTCGATTCCGGCTTCCGATTTCCTCGGAGGTCCGCTTCGGAGCAGCTTTTGGGGGCTGCCCTTTCGGCGTGGTTACTACTTTAGCGGCTTTCCCTGGCGACTCATAATCGAGTCGGCGGGGTCGAAATTCGGCAACGCCAAATAAGACCCGTCAGGGAATCGTTCAGAGTAGTGGTTTGTGCCGCCTGGCGGTCTGCGCAAAAGGCGCTGCCCGTCTCTAGCGGCTCGGGCTACGTTAGGCGGTTGACGGTGGAGAGTCAAGTAGCGCTGGTGGCGCGGCGGCGGGGCACGTGCCGGCGGTACGGACTGACCGTCGGATCGTCGGCGATCCAGTAGCGCCAGGGGTGGTCGGCACCGTCTCCGCCGACGCCGGTGCGCGGGCCGTTGCGTACGCGTCCGGGGTCGGGCGGGCTGCCGTGGAGCAGGGTGAGGGGTGCTCGGCCGCCGGCGCACAGGTCGGCGCCGTCGAGGGTGCGGTCGATGTCGAGGGCGGTGGCCAGGCGGGCCGGGCCCTTGGCCAGCTCGTTGGTGTTGCGGGCCTTGGGGCGGCGGGCGGCGGCCAGCCGGGTGCCTGTGAGGATCTCGCCGGCGCGCAGCAGGACACCGCTCGCCTGGCCCTCGGGGCCGCAGACCGCGTTGAGGCTGAACCACATGCCGTAGATGAAGTAGACGTACGCATGGCCGGGCGGGCCGAACATGGTGGCGTTGCGCGCGGTGCGGCCGCGGTAGGCGTGGGAGCCGGGGTCGGTCTCGCCGTCGTACGCCTCGACCTCGGTCAGCCGGAGTTCGATCGGGCCGTCGGGGGTGTGGCGTACGAGAGTGCGGCCCAGGAGATCGGGGGCCACGTCCACGACGGGGCGGGCGAAGAAGTCGCGGTGGAGCGGCATTCGTTCCGGTACGTCGGTCATGCGGCCCGAGGGTAGTGGAGCGGTGGCGGGTGCCGGCTGGCCATGGGGGCGTCGGGGTTGGGAAGGTGTGGGCCGTGGAACCAGCCTGCGCGGTTTCACGTGTGGAGAAGCGCTGCCGTAGGGAGCGATGCGCGGGAACCGCGTCGGGATTCCGGCGCGCGACGACACAGCACAGGCGATGCGCCTGGGGAGGACGACGAGCATGGGGTTCAAGAAGCTGCTGGCGAGCCTGGGCGCGGGGGGCGCGTCGGTGGAGACGGTGCTCTTCGAGGAGAACGTGGTCCCGGGCGGGGTTGCTCAGGGTGAGGTGCGGATCCAGGGCGGGTCCGTCGCCCAGGAGATCCAGGGGCTGTCCGTCGGGCTGCAGGCCCGTGTCGAGGTCGAGGGCGGCGAGGAGGAGGTGAAGCGGAACATCGAGTTCACCAAGAAGCAGCTGGGCGGGGCGTTCGAGGTGCAGCCGGGGGCGGTGCACACGGTGCCGTTCGGGCTGGAGATTCCGTGGGAGACGCCGATCACCACGTTCCTCGGGACGCATCTGCACGGGATGAGCGTCGGGGTGACGACGGAGCTGGCGATCGCGCGCGCGGTGGACTCCGGTGACCTCGACCCGGTGAATGTGCACCCGCTGCCGGCGCAGCAGGCCATTCTCGACGCGTTCGGGCGGCTCGGGTTCCGCTTCAAGGCCGCTGACCTGGAGCAGGGGCACATCCGGGGGACGCGCCAGGGGCTGCCGTTCTACCAGGAGATCGAGTTCTACGCCCCGCAGCAGTACCGGGGGCTGAACCAGGTCGAGCTGTCGTTCGTGGCGGACGACCGGGAGATGGACGTCGTACTGGAGATGGACAAGAAGCCGGGGCTGTTCACCGAGGGGTCGGACACCTACCGGTCGTTCACGGTGGGGCTGAACGACTTCGAGGGGACCGACTGGGCGGCCTACCTCAACCAGTGGCTGGCGGAGGTCGGCGGTAAGCGGAACTGGCTCTAACCTGGCCGGACAAGGTGTCAGCAAGCGACCAGGAGGTTTGCGTGTCCGAGCTGAAGCGGCGGCCGCTCCCGCACGATTTCCATCCGCCGGTGCCGGAGTTCACGGTGGCGAGCGACGAGGTGGAACCGGGTGGGACGCTCCGGCCGGAGCAGGTCTTCGCCCAGGGGAACCGTTCGCCGCAGCTGCGGTGGGAGGGCGCTCCCGCGGGGACCAAGAGCTACGCCGTCACCTGCTACGACCCGGACGCGCCGACGGGCAGCGGCTTTTGGCACTGGTCGCTGTTCGACATTCCGGCGTCGGTGACGGAGCTGCCGGCCGGCGCCGGCTCCGGGGAGATGAAGGGGCTGCCCGAGGGCGCCGTGCATGTCCGTAACGACTACGGGACGCGGGACTTCGGGGGCGCGGCGCCGCCGCCCGGGGACGGTCCGCACCGCTATGTGTTCACGGTGTACGCGGTGGACCAGGAGAAGCTCGGTCCGGACGCGGACGCCTCGCCCGCGGTGGTGGGGTTCAACCTGCGGTTCCACGCCATCGGGCGGGCCCAGCTGATCGCCGAGTACGAGGTGCCGGCGGCGGGCTGAGCGCCGTAATTCCGTTGCGCCCCGGCGTTTCCGGCACGCACAGTGGTACCTGTGACGCCGCCCCTTCATCAGGGCGTCGGGCAGCTGGTACCGCAGTGGCGGGAGCGGCGGGGCGCAGGTGTGTCGCCAGCCTCCCCCAAGCTCTTGAGGAGCAGGGGGGACCCCCATCCGGAGTCCGCATTCGTGGCGGGCGTCCTCGCCGGCTGCCGTTCGCTCCGGGTCTCGCGTGTTTCACGGGGGTGGGACCCGGAGCGATCTCCTTTTGGCTCGTTTCCGGTGTGCGGGGTGCCGCCGGATCACCACGTCTTCATCTTCCGATCACTCTCCATTTCCCTTGTGGCATGCGGAAATTGCGTTGTTCGGGGAATACCTGCCGCTGCACAGTGGAGCAACTTCGCCACGGGGGCGGAGCGGGTCCGGGAGGTGGACGGGATGCGCGAGACGCTGGTGCTCAATGCGAGCTTCGAGCCGCTGTCGACGGTGTCGCTGCGGCGTGCGGTGGTGCTGGTCATGCAGGACAAGGCCGTCGTCGAGCACGCGCACCCGGGGCTGCGGATCCGCGCCGCTTCGGTGGACGTGCCGGTGCCGCAAGTGATCAGGTTGAGCAGATACGTACGGGTGCCGTTCCGAAGACGGGCGCCGTGGTCGCGGCGGGGTGTGCTGGTGCGTGACCAGCACCGGTGCGCGTACTGCGGGCGCCGGGCAACCACGGTGGACCATGTCGTGCCGCGGTCGCGCGGAGGCGGGGACACCTGGCTGAATACCGTCGCCTCGTGCGCGGAGGACAACCACCGCAAGGCGGACCGTACGCCGGAGCAGGCGGGGATGCAGCTGCTGCGGCGGCCGTTCGAGCCGACGCCGGCGGACGCGCTGCTGTCGACGCTGGGGGTGTCCGTGCGGGACGGGCTGCCGGAGTGGCTGCCGGTGCCGGCATAGCGCCGGTGGACGGGTGAGCCGTCGGCCATCGTCCAACTCCCGCTATTTGAGGAGGAGATGGGCGATGGCCAGCAGGCCGACGAGGACGATCACGGCACGCAGGGCGGTGGGCGGCAGCCGGCGGCCGATCTTTGCGCCGAGCAGACCGCCGAGGGTGGAGCCGAGGGCGATCAGGCCGACGGCGGCCCAGTCGAAGGTGGCGATGAAGAGGAAGACGACCGCCGCGACGCCGTTGACGATCGCGGCGAGGACGTTCTTGAGGGCGTTGAGGCGCTGCAGGTCCTCGTTGAGCAGTACGCCCATCAGGGACAGGTAGATCACGCCCTGGGCGGCGCCGAAGTAGCCGCCGTAGGCGCTGGCGAGCAGCAGTCCGAGGAGCAGCAGGGGACCGCCGTCCTGGTGGGCGGTGGTGCCGTTGCGCTCACGGCGGGCGCGGAGCCGGGCGGAGAGCGCGGGCTGTGCGACGACGAGGACCAGCGCGACGGCGATCAGCGCGGGGACGACTATGGCGAACGCCTCGGGGGGCAGTGCCAGCAGCAGGATCGCGCCGCTCACGCCGCCTATGAGGGCGGTGATCCCGAAGCGCAGCAGGCGGCCGCGCTGGCCGGAGAGTTCCCTGCGGTAGCCGAAGGCGCCGCTGAGCGAACCGGGCACCAGGCCCAGGGTGTTGGAGACGTTGGCGGTGACCGGCGGCAGTCCGAAGGCGAGCAGCACCGGGAAGGTGATCAGGGTCCCGGATCCGACGATGGTGTTGATCGTGCCGGCGCCGACCCCCGCGGCGAGGACGGCGACGGCTTCCCAGATGGTCATGCTGGCTCCCCCGTGCATGATCGGTACGGTCTTGCACGATCATGCACCAGGGGCACGCGGTGGTCAGTCGATTGGCGGGTTTTCGTGCTTCGGCGTGCTGGGCTTGGGGATGGAGCCGCCGCCGTTCGGCGGGGTGAAGTTGCCGATGGCGCCGCCGAGGCCCTTGAGGGCGTCACCGATCTCGCTCGGCACGATCCAGAGCTTGTTGGCGTCGCCCTCGGCGATCTTCGGGAGCATCTGGAGGTACTGGTAGGAGAGCAGCTTCTGGTCCGGGTCACCGGCGTGGATGGATTCGAAGACGACCCGGATCGCCTGGGCCTCACCCTCGGCGCGCAGGGCGGCCGCCTTCGCCTCGCCTTCGGCGCGCAGGATGGAGGACTGCTTCTCACCCTCGGCGGTCAGGATCTGGGACTGGCGGACACCCTCGGCCTGGAGGATGGCGGCGCGCTTGTCACGGTCGGCGCGCATCTGCTTCTCCATCGAGTCCTGGATGGAGGTCGGCGGCTCGATGGCCTTGAGCTCGACGCGGTTGACGCGGATGCCCCACTTGCCGGTGGCCTCGTCGAGGACGCCGCGCAGCGCCGCGTTGATCTCCTCGCGGGAGGTCAGGGTCCGTTCGAGGTCCATGCCGCCGATGATGTTCCGGAGCGTGGTGACCGTGAGCTGCTCGATGGCCTGGATGTAGCTGGCGACCTCGTACGTCGCGGCGCGGGCGTCGGTGACCTGGTAATAGATGACCGTGTCGATGTTGACGACGAGGTTGTCCTGGGTGATCACCGGCTGGGGCGGGAACGGCACGACCTGTTCGCGGAGGTCGATGCGGTTGCGGATCGAGTCGATGAACGGGACGACGATGTTCAGGCCGGCGTTCAGCGTTCTCGTATAGCGGCCGAAGCGCTCCACGATGGCGGCGCTGGCCTGTGGAATGACCTGGATCGTTTTGATGAGTGCGATGAACACGAGCACCACCAGGATGATCAGGACGATGATGATCGGTTCCACAGCGGCTCCCGTGCCCTTCGTTGCTGGTCCGTGCCGGCCGGTGACCGGCTTGCCGTTGATCAGTCTTTCAGAGACATGGCTCGTCGCGCAGCGTGTTCAGGTCAGATGACGACGGCGGTGGCGCCGTCGATCTCGACGACGTCGACCTGCTGTCCCGGCTCGTAGACCCGCTCGGCGTCCAGGGCGCGGGCGGACCAGATCTCGCCGGCGAGCTTGATGCGGCCGCCCTCTGCGCCGTCGACCCGCTCCAGGACCGTGGCGGTCCTGCCCTTGAGCGCGTCGACTCCGGACGCGAGTGCGGGGCCCTGGCCTCTGTGGCGGTTGGCGATCGGCCGTACGACGACGATGAGCGCGACCGATACGGCGGCGAACACGAGGAACTGTGAGACGGTGCCGCCACCGAGCGCGGCGGTGACGGCACCGGCGACGGCGCCGACCGCGAGCATCCCGAATTCGGGCATCGCGGTCACAACGAGAGGAATTCCCAGCCCTACGGCGGCGATCAGCCACCACACCCATGAATCCACGGCTTCATGGTAGATCCGTACGGCAGTCCGGGACAGGGCGCGATCGGTCAGCAGCCAAGGAGCAGAGGCGTGTTGGGGCCCCGGACGGCGTCTGGGGGAGGCTCCTGGAGGGGGGCGGCCTGCGGGGCTCTCAGCCCAGCGGCAGGCCCTGTGCGGTCCAGCGGTCGTTGCCGTTGCGTTCGACGATCAGCGGGAGGCCGAAGCAGTGGGAGAGGTTGCTGGAGGTCAGTTCCAGGTCGAGCGGGCCGGCGGCGAGCACCTTGCCCTGGCGGATCATCAGGACGTGGGTGAAGCCGGGGGCGATCTCCTCGACATGGTGGGTGACCATGATCATCGAGGGGGCGTACGGGTCGCGGGCCAGCCGGCCGAGGCGGCGGACCAGGTCCTCGCGGCCCCCGAGGTCGAGGCCGGCGGCCGGCTCGTCCAGCAGGAGCAGCTCGGGGTCGGTCATCATCGCGCGGGCGATCAGGGTGCGCTTGCGCTCGCCCTCGGAGAGGGTGCCGAACTTCCGGTCGAGGTAGGCGGTCATGCCGAGGCGGTCGAGGAAGGCGCGGGCGCGCTGTTCGTCGACGTCGTCGTAGTTCTCCTGCCAGCTCGCGGTCATGCCGTACGCGGCGGTGAGCACGGTCTGCAGCACGGTCTGGCTGCGCGGCAGCTTGTCGGCGAGCGCGATGCCGGCGACGCCGATGCGCGGGCGCAGGTCGAAGACGTCGACCTTGCCGAGCTGCTCGCCGAGGATGGAGGCGGTGCCCTTGGTCGGGTAGAGGTAGCTGGAGGCGACATTCAGCAGGGTGGTCTTGCCGGCGCCGTTGGGGCCGAGGATCACCCAGCGCTCCCCCTCCTTGACCGACCAGGAGACCTGGTCCACCAGAGCCCGTCCGTCGCGGACCACGGATACGTCCACCAGCTCCAGTACATCGCTCATGAGCGCGTTGTCTCCCATTGCTTCTCGGTCGTCGCGTACACCTGTAGGCGCAGCCCCCTGCAAACCTACGCCACTCGCTGTCAGTGCCGTTCCCTAGGCTGGGGACCATGCTCGATGAACCTCGTTCGGGACGGCTGGCGGCATGGGGAAATTCCCTTTTGGCCGGACTTGTCTCACCTGATGAAGCCGCGCATCGGATCGCGGACGACGATGCGGTGCACCGCGTGGAAGGCCTGCCCGGGGAGGACGCCCCGGTCGGGCTGACGCTCGCGCTGGGCCGGCTGCGGGCCCTGGGGGCGGTCGGCCTGCGGGTGGCGCTGCCGGCCCCCGGGCATCCGCTGGGGCTGAGCGGGCCGCCGGAATTCAATGCGCGGGCGCTGGAGGCCGGGGAGGCGGTGCTCGCCGCGGGCGCCGGGCTGGGGCTGGTCCCCGAGACGTACGAGGCCGGGCCGGAGGGCGGTGCCGCGCCCGATGTGCATGTGGAGGTGGTCTGGCACTGTCTGCCAGTGCGCGAGGCGCATCCGGCCGATGTGCCGTCGCTGGGCGAGGCGGAGCGGGAGCTGGCGGAGGCCCTGCGGGACGCGACCGAGCTGCTCTCGAAGCTGGATGTGGCCGGGTCCGGTCCGGTGGCACAGGCGGCGCTGGAGGCGTACCGGGCGCGGGCCGAGGCGGGACGGCAGGTGCTGGCGCCCGGCTATCCGCCGCGTGCGGTGCGGGTGCTGGAGCTGGCGCAGCGGGTCGGCGCGCTGATCGACATCGCGCGCGAGGCCGGTGGTGACGGGGAGCACGGCGGCGCGGTGAGCTCGTCGGAGATCGCGGCGCGTGCGGAGGCGCTGCGGCCGGTGGAGCGTACGGCCCGGCGGGCGCAGGTGGCGGCGTACAACTCCGCGGTGGAGGAGCGCGAGCGGCGCCGGGGGTGAACGGAACGAGCCCCGCCGGACCATTGTGTGGTCGACGACGGGGCCGTTGCCGAGATGGGCTGAACAGCTCGGGGCAGGACGAGCTGTTCACCCAGGCCCGGACAACCTCAGTTGTTCGAGGTGGAGTTGTCGAAGGCGGGGTTGAGCGCACCCACGACGTCGGCGCTGTTACCGGTGGCGTTCACGGGGAGGTGCAGTGCACCGGTGCCTGCGCGATGTTGCCCGAGCCGGTCCCGGGCGGGTTGGCGGCCTTACCGTCGGCCTGTGCGCCACTGCCGGCGAAGGCGGAACCGGCAGCGGCGGCGCATGCGAGCGCAGTACCGGCGACGACCGGTGCGGCCCTCTTGGCGGTGTTCATGTGTGAGTGAGTTCCCTACGCGGTGGCACCCGGGCCGCGGAGACGGTGACCGGCTCGGCTCAGTTGTTGGTGCTGACGTTGCCGAAGTTGCCGCTGAGGACGCTCACGGCGTCGACGCTGTTGCCGTTGACGTTCACCGGGATCATCACCGGCACCTGGGTGTTGTTGCCGGAGCCGATGCCTGGGGAGCACACGGCCTGGCCGCCGGCCTGCGAACCGTCGGTGGCGAACGCCGAACCGGCGGCGGCACCGAGCGCGAGACCGGTGGCGGACAGAACGAGGGCGGCCTTCTTGACGGTGTTCATGGTGTGGGTTCCTTACGTGGTGGCGAACAGAGCCGCGATGACGGTCGCGGCAGGGAGAAGGGACCGTTGAGCCGGACGGTCAGTTGTTCACGCAGAGGTTGCCGAACGTCGGGCTGAGCAGGCCGCCGACGGTGGCGGAGTTGCCGCAGATGTTCACGGGAACGTGCACCGGCGCCTGGGTGTTGTTGCCGGAGACGATGCCCGGAGACTTCACGGCCTGGCCGCCGGCCTGCGAACCATCGGTGGCGAACGCCGAACCGGTGGCCGCACCGAGCGCGAGACCGGAGGCGGACAGAACGAGGGCGGCCGTCTTGGCGGTGTTCATTGGGGCGAGTTCCTCACGTGGTGGCGCTTGGCCGGGGTGACGGTTGTCGTGCGGAGCGGGCCGACCGCGCGCCCAGGGAGAGTGACGGGGCCGGTCCGGCGTGATCCGCCCGGCCGCTGACGGAAGCCGGGGCCGGGCGGATCATGCGGGCGCGTCAGTTGTTGACGCAGCGCTGACCGAAGTTGGGGCTGAGCAGCCCGACGACGGTGACGCTGTTGCCACAGAAGTTCACGGGGACCTTCACCGGCACCTGGGTGTTGTTGCCGGAGACGATGCCCGGGGAGTGCACGGCCTGGCCGCCGGCCTGCGGGCCGTGGGCCGAAGCGACGCCGGCGCCCGCGAGGGCGAGACCGCTCGCCGCCATCGTGATGGCCGCTGCGCGCTTGATGTTCTTCACTTCTCTTGCTCCTCATTGCCGTTGCCGTGACCAGCCGCCACGACTGCTCTGAACAACGGCCCGGCCCGAGGAGGGATACGCCGAACGGGCTACGGCTACACGACAGTATGAATCTCTGATCGGAAGTCGACGTTCGGCTTGACGCATTGTCGTACGGAAGGACCGTCGGACCCCTTGCCGGCGCGGATCTCGGCCCTTCGGCCCCTCAGGCCCCGTACGTCTCTCAGGCCCCGATGCCGTGCCGTACGGCCCACAGCGCCGCCTGGGTCCGGTCGGCGAGGTCGAGCTTCATCAGGATGTTGGAGACATGGGTCTTGACGGTCTTCTCCGACAGCACCAGCGCGCGGGCGATCTCGCGGTTGGAGCGGCCGTCCGCGATCAGGCCCAGCACCTCGCTCTCGCGCTCGGTGAGCGAGGTGCCGCGCCCGTGGCCGCCGTTGCCCTCGTCCTGGGAGAGCAGCGCGCCGGCCACCTCGGGCTGCAGCAGGACATGGCCGGCGTGGACGGAGCGGATGGCGGCGGCCAGCGCCTCGGGGTCGATGTCCTTGTAGACATAGCCGGCCGCGCCCGCGCGCAGCGCCGGGACGACAGTGCGCTGTTCGGTGAAGCTCGTCACCACCAGCACCCTCGCGGGGTTGTCCGCTTCGCGCAGTTTGCGGAGTGCCTCGATGCCGTCCATGCCGGGCATCTTGACGTCCATCAGGATGACGTCCGGGCGCAGCCGTTCCGCGGCGGCGAGGCCCTCGGTCCCGTCGGCGGCCTCCCCCACCACCTCGATGTCCCCCTGGACCTCCAGGAACGTGCGCAGGCCCCGGCGGACGACCTGGTGATCATCGACCAGCAGTACGCGGATGGCACGGGCATCAGCCACCGGGCACCTCCATCTCGACAGCGGTGCCCCTGCCGGGCTCCGACTTCACGGTGAGCTTTCCGCCGACGCCGCTCGCGCGGTCGCGCATGGAGACCAGACCGAGGTGGCGGCCGGCCCGGCGGACCCCTCTCGGGTCGAAGCCGCTGCCGTCGTCGGCGATCCGCAGCAGCGCCCCCTGTCCGCGGCGGGAGACGGTGACCTCGACGGTTCCGGCGCCCGAGTGCCGCAGGGCGTTGTGCAGCGCCTCCTGGGCGACCCGGAGCATGGCCTCTTCCTGGGCGGCGGGCAGCGCCCGTACGCCCTGGGCCGCGAAGACGACGCGCGCGGTGTGGGCGCGGTCCAGGACCTGGACCTGCGAGCGCAGGGTGGCGACCAGGCCGTCCTCGTCCAGGGCCGCGGGGCGCAGCTCGACGACGGCGGCGCGCAGCTCGTCGGCGGCCTCCGCGGCCAGCGCGGCGACCTGGTGGAGCTCGCCCTTGGCGCGGGCCGGGTCGCGGTCGACCAGGGCGGTGGCAGCCTGGGCGGTGAGGCGGAGCGAGAAGAGCTTCTGGGCGACCGCGTCGTGGAGCTCGTGGGCGAGGCGGGCCCGCTCCCCCGCGATGGTCAGTTCGCGGCTGCGCTCGTAGAGGCGGGCGTTGGTCAGGGCGATGGCGGCATGCTGGGCGAGTATGGCGAGCAGCCGCTCGTCCTCCTCGGTGAAGCCGCAACCGCCCTCGGGCTTGGGGCAGCGCTTGTTGGCGAGGAAGAGGGCGCCGAGGATCTCGTCGCCGTCGGCGACCGGCAGGCCGAGGAAGTCGGACATGTCCGGGTGGGCCGTGGGCCAGCCGCCGAAGCGGGGGTCCTCGCGGACATCGGCGAGCCGCTCGGGGGTGGCGTTGTGCAGCATCGCGGCGAGGATGCCGTGCTGCCGGGGCAGCGGGCCGATGGCCTTCCACTGCTCGGCGCTGACGCCGTCGACCACGAACTGGGCGAAGCCGCCGTGGTCGTCGGGCACCCCCAGGGCGGCGTACTCGGCGTCCAGCAGCTCGCGGGCCGAGGCCACGATCGTCTTGAGGACGTCGCGCACCTCCAAATGCCTGCTCATCGCCAGGATCGCGGTGCTCACCGCGGGGATCCCGGCCCCCGGTCCGTTGGTCATGGCCTCACCGTACCGGCGGGGTGAGCGGCCCGTATCGGTCCGGCGGCGCCTGCCTCCTAGGACCCGCGGCCTAGGCCGAACGGCCCGGCCGGGGCCGGGGAGCCGGGCGGCCGGCGGCGCCGGAGAGCCCACCCATCAGGCTTTGTCGCTTTTGCGCCGGTCCTCCTATCTGCCCTCGTATGAGGATTGAGGCCCCTTATATAGGGGACGCCCTTTATGGAGGGGATGACGCTAATACCGATACATACGATCCGCACCCTTGATCCGGGGATTCCTGGAATGCCGAATTGTCCGATTCGCACCCTTATGATGGCTAATGGGGTAAGTGGTTGTTGCGACGGGACGGCGGCGCTCTCCGTGGCGTGAATTCGGTGATCCATCCGTGCCGCCACCGGGCCGCGTTCCAGACTCGGTGCATGTCGCACTCAACGCAGTCACACGCAACGCCGCGCTGGACGCCGACCCACGGCCAGCCCTACCGGCCCGTCCCGTACCGGCCCGAGCGGATGCCCGCGGCCGAGTCGCTGGCCCGCGCCGCCGAGCTGCGGGAGCGGATGAACCAGCGGCGTACGGTCCGCCAGTTCGCCGCCGACCCCGTGCCGGAGCAGGTGGTGAGGGACGCGATCGCCTGCGCGGCCACCGCCCCGTCCGGCGCGCATCAGCAGCCCTGGACGTTCGTACTGGTCAAGGACCCCGAGGTGCGCCGCAGGATCAGGGCGGCGGCCGAGGCGGAGGAGCAGGCCTCCTACCGGGGGCGGCTGGGCGAGGAGTGGCTGGCGGCGCTGCGGCCGCTGGGCACGGACGAGGTCAAGCCGCATCTGACCGATGCGCCGCAGCTGATCGTCGTCTTCCAGCAGCGGCACTGGCTGGGTCCGGACGGCGCCAAGCGCAAGCACTACTACGTGGACGAGTCGGTGGGCATCGCCGTCGGCATGCTGCTGTCCGCGCTGCACCTGTCGGGGCTCGCGGCCCTGGTGCACACACCGAGCCCGATGCGCTTCCTCCAGGAGGTGCTGAGGCGGCCCGCCAACGAGAAGGCGTTCGCGGTGATTCCGGTGGGATATCCCGCCCCGGAGTGCGAAGTGCCGGATTTGCTCCGAAAGTCCCTGGACCAGGTCATGGTGGAGATCTGACCTCTACGGACTGTGCGTTTGCAATTACGTCCGGCGAGACAAACCCTTCCGCGGTGTGACCCCGCGCATAGGACGCACATCACTTACGACCCGGGTTAGTGGACCCCCGAATATGGCCTGAGCTGGGAAATGAGGGTACGGGACGCAATATTCCCGGTCATGGTTCCACTAACTCGGATCGTACGTCACACCTTTGCCGGGGCAATTTTCGGCCGCTAAGAATGGCTCCCGTCGCTCGGCGCCGTGGTTCCGCACTCGGCGTTCGCCGCCGCTCAGGGCCCGTGCGATGTCCCCCATCGGAAGGTCTGTCCCGCCATGCCTAAGCACGCCATCTCCGGTCTGAACCGCCTGACCCGGACGCACAAGCTCTCCGCCGCCGGTGTCGCCGCCGCCGGCGCCGCCGCTCTCGTCTTCAGCCTCGTTCCGGGTGCCGACGCCGGCCAGGGCAAGGCCGAGGCCACCGCCGTCGAGAACGTCAAGCCGGTCGCCTTCGGCGCGGTCGACACCGCCGCCAAGACCCAGCAGGCCACCATCACCCAGCAGGCCGACACGTCCGCCGCCAAGGGCAAGGCCGAGGCCGCCGCGAAGAAGGCCGCCGCCGAGAAGGCCGCGAAGGCGAAGGCCGCCGCCGAGGCGAAGGCCAAGGCCGACAAGGCGCGCAAGGCGAAGCAGGCCGCGAGCCGGTCCGCCGTCCGCACCGCGATCCCCGCCGCGGCCCCCAAGCCCGCCAAGAAGGTCTACGCGAACAACCTCGACGGCTGGATCCGCGAGTCGCTGGACGTCATGGCCGCGAAGGGCATCCCCGGCTCGTACAACGGCATCTACCGGAACATCATCCGCGAGTCGAGCGGTAACCCGATGGCGATCAACCTCTGGGACATCAACGCCCAGAACGGCATCCCCTCCAAGGGTCTGCTCCAGGTCATCGACCCGACCTTCAAGACGTGGCACGTCGAGGGCACGTCCTGGAACATCTACGACCCGGTCGCCAACATCACCGCCGCCTGCAACTACGCGGCCGACAAGTACGGCTCGATGGACAACGTCAACTCGGCCTACTGATCTGATCCGCCGGCTCACGGGGGACGCGTGCGCACACACCGCCGAGGGGCGGCACCCGCTGTCGGGTGCCGCCCCTCGGGCGTTGCCGTGCGCGCGGTGCGGCGCGCTACTTGCGCATGACCTCCGGCTCGTGGCGGCGCAGCAGCCGCGCGACGACGAAGGCGAGCGCGACGCCCAGGCTGATCAGGATAATCATGTCCATCACGTAGACGCCGGTCTGGTGCTTCCACAGGGGGTCGGGGTTGCCCAGCTCCCACGGCAGCAGGGTGTTCATGTCGCCGGTCGCGCCCATCGCGGCGACGGCCCAGCGCGACGGCATCAGCCAGGCGAACTGGGCGACGCCCGGGGTGTCGAAGAGCTGGAAGAGCACGCCGGTGAAGACGACCTGGACGATGGCGAACATGACCAGCAGCGGCATGGTCTTCTCGGCCGTCTTGACCAGCGCGGAGATGATCAGGCCGAACATCATCGAGGTGAAGCCCAGCGCGATGATCGCCAGCGCCATCTCGATGGCCGGGGCGTTCTTGACCAGCAGTCCCTCGGCGGGCATGTTCCGGGTCGAGAAGCCGATCACCGCGATGATCACGCCCTGGATGGCGGTGACCACACCGAGCACGATCACCTTGGACATCAGGTACGCCGACCGTGACAGGCCGGTGGCCCGTTCACGCTCGTAGATGACCCGCTCCTTGATCAGCTCACGGACCGAGTTGGCCGCGCCCGAGAAGCACATGCCGACCGCGAGGATCAGCATGATCGTGCTCGCGTCGCGGTTGGTGCGGTGCTTGTTCAGCGGCCCGTACCCGAGGCCGTAGTCGCTGGGGATCAGCATCGAGACCACGCCGAGGACCGCCGGCAGAATCAGCATCAGCCCCAGGAAGCCCCGGTCGGAGGCGAGCACCGAGACATAGCGCCGCATCAGGGTCCACAGCTGCGAGCCCCAGCTCTGGGACTTCTGCATCCGGGCCGGCGGCGGCTGGATCGCCACCGACTGCGGGGCGACGGCGTCGATGTCCGCGGCGTACATCTGGTAGTGCGGGGAGCCGCGCCAGCGGCCCATCCAGTCGTAGTCGCGGTAGTTCTCGAAGGCCGAGAAGACGTCCGCCCAGGTGTCGTACTGGAAGAAGTTGAGCGCCTCCTCGGGCGGGCCGAAGTAGGCCACGCCACCACCGGGGGCCATCACCAGCAGCTTGTCGCACAGGGCGAGTTCGGCCACGGAGTGGGTGACGACCAGGACCGTACGGCCGTCGTCGGCCAGGCCGCGCAGCAGCTGCATGACATCGCGGTCCATGCCCGGGTCGAGGCCCGAGGTCGGCTCGTCCAGGAAGATCAGCGACGGCTTGGTCAGCAGCTCCAGGGCGACCGAGACGCGCTTGCGCTGGCCGCCGGAGAGCGAGGTGACCTTCTTCTCCTTGTGCACATGGAGCTTGAGCTCGTGCAGCACCTCGTCGATCCGGGCCTCGCGCTCGGCCTCCGCGGTGTCACCGGGGAAGCGGAGCTTGGCGGCGTACCGGAGCGCCTTCTGGACGGTCAGCTCCTTGTGCAGGATGTCGTCCTGCGGGACCAGACCGATGCGCTGGCGCAGCTCGGCGAACTGCTTGTAGAGGTTGCGGTTGTCGTAGAGGACATCGCCCTGGTCGGCGGGGCGGTAGCCGGTCAGCGCCTTGAGCAGCGTGGACTTGCCGGAGCCGGACGGGCCGATGACCGCGATCAGCGACTTCTCCGGGACGCCGAAGGAGACGTCCTTGAGGATCTGCTTGCCGCCCTCGACGGTGACCGTGAGATGGCGGGCCGAGAAGGAGACCTCGCCGGTGTCGACGAACTCCTCCAGGCGGTCGCCGACCAGCCGGAAGGTGGAGTGGCCGACGCCGATGATGTCGTTCGGGCCGATCAGCGCCGTACCGGACTTGGCGACCGGCTGGCCGTTGACGTAGGTGCCGTTGTGGCTGCCCAGGTCGCGGATCTCGAAGCGGCCGTCGGGGGTGGCGCGGAACTCGGCGTGGTGGCGGGAGACCTGGAGGTCGGAGACGACCAGTTCGTTCTCCAGCGCACGGCCGATGCGCATCACCCGGCTCATGTCGAGGCGGTGGAACGTGGTCGGGCTGCGGTCGCCCTGGAGCGGTGCGCCGTCGGGCCGCTGCGCGGGGCGCTGCTGGGCCTGCTGCGGGGGCCCGGCCTGCTGCGGCGGGACGTACGGCTGACCGCCCTGCGGCGGCGCCTGCCAGCCCTGCTGGGCGGGCACCTGCTGCTGGGCGGGCGGCTGCTGGCCCTGCGCCTGGTGCGCGGGGGGTGCCTGCCAGGCCTGCGCGGCCTGCTGCTGCGCGGGAGGCGCCTGCCAGCCCTGCGCGGCCTGCTGCTGCGGCGCGGACTGCGCGCCGAAGGAGGCGTCGGCGGCCGGCGCCGCGGCGGACAGGGTCACCCGGGGGCCGTCGGTGGCGTTGCCCAGATGCACGGTCGAGCCGGGGCCGATCTCCATCTGATGGATCCGCTGGCCCTGCACATAGGTGCCGTTGGTGCTGCCCTGGTCTTCGATGATCCAGCTGCGGCCGCCCCATCGCACGGTGGCGTGGCGCCAGGAGACTCTGGCGTCGTCGAGCACCATGTCGCCCTGCGGATCACGGCCCACGTTGTAGGACCGGGACGGGTCGAGCGTCCAGGTCCTTCCGTTCAATTCGAGTACGAGTTCAGGCACTCCATGCCCCATTACATAGTCCCCCGAGTGACGCCCTGTATGGGAAGTCTAGGGATGGCGAACATCGTGAGGAACTATTTCAGGCTCGGCCCGCGGACCGGAAACCGGGACGGGACCGGGGCACCGGCGGCTTCCGCGGCGGCCCCGCCAAACACTCCCGGAGCGCGGGAAGAACCCATGGATGGGCAGGGATCACCGGATTACGGGTGTTCCGGGACGCCCCGCTGTCCGACGGGCGCGGCCGGGCCCGTCCCGGACGCGATGCGCGTCCGCTCCACAGGCCGCATCATGGGAGAGAGCGGACAAATTTCATGATCGGCATCGCGGACTGTCGCGGTTGCGTTCCGTTATCGGTCCGAACGCGTCACCGTCGCAAGGGCGTTGGCGTTTCGGCGGGCCGGACCCGGCCCGGGGAGGGCCGGACACGACTCCATAACGATCGGCGGAGGCACCCGGTCCGGGCCGCCGGTGTGCGGGCGCGGGGCCGCGGCGGTCCGAACCCCGGACACCCGTACGGCCGCGACGGCCCGGCGGTTACCGTAAGGGCACCATGAGCGCATCGCAGATCCCGCCTGCCACCGCCGTACCGGGCGATGACGTACCGACCCTCCTCGTGAAGATCTTCGGGAAGGACCGGCCCGGCATCACCGCAGGTCTCTTCGACACCCTCGCCGCCTACTCCGTCGATGTCGTGGACATCGAGCAGGTGGTGACCCGAGGGCGCATCACCCTGTGCGCGCTGGTCACCACGCCCTCCCCCGCCAAGGGCTCCTCCGGTTCCTCCGAAGGCGATCTGCGGGCCACCGTGCACAGCTGGGCCGAGTCGCTGAACCTCCAGGCGGAGATCATCTCCGGCCGGGGCGACAACCGTCCGCGAGGCACCGGACGTTCGCATGTCACCGTGCTGGGGCACCCGCTCACCGCGGAGTCCACGGCCGCCATCGCCGCCGCCATAACGGGCACCGGCGGCAACATCGACCGTATTTTCCGGCTTGCCAAGTATCCGGTGACGGCCGTGGAATTCGCGGTCTCCGGCGCGGCCACCGGGGCGCTGCGCACCGCGCTGGCCCTGGAGGCCGCGCAGCTGGGCGTGGACGTCGCGGTGGTGGCGGCCGGGCTGCAGCGCCGGGCCCAGCGGCTGGTCGTCATGGACGTCGACTCGACGCTGATCCAGGACGAGGTCATCGAGCTGTTCGCCGCGCACGCCGGCTGTGAGGCAGAGGTGGCCGAGGTGACCGCCGCGGCGATGCGCGGCGAGCTGGACTTCGAGCAGTCCCTGCACGCCCGGGTCGAGCTGCTCGCCGGGCTCGACGAGTCGGTGGTCGAGGCCGTGCGCAAGGAGGTACGGCTCACCCCCGGTGCCCGGACCCTGGTGCGGACGCTGAAGCGGCTCGGCTATCAAGTCGGCGTCGTATCAGGCGGTTTCACGCAGGTCACCGATGCGCTCAAGGACGAGCTGGGGCTGGACTTCGCCTCCGCCAACACCCTGGAGATCGTCGACGGGAAGCTGACCGGCCGGGTCACCGGTGCCATCGTGGACCGGGCCGGTAAGGCCAGGCTGCTGCGGGACTTCGCGCATCAGGCCGGGGTGCCGCTCGACCAGACCGTGGCGATCGGCGACGGGGCCAATGACCTCGACATGCTCAACACGGCCGGGCTCGGTGTGGCCTTCAACGCCAAGCCGGTGGTGCGGGAGGCGGCGCACACCGCGGTGAACGTGCCGTTCCTGGACACCGTGCTGTACCTGCTGGGCATCACCCGCGAAGAGGTGGAGGCGGCGGACACCCACGCCGAGTGAGCGGACCGCATACGGCGCCGCGAGGCGGCCTCCACGGCTCCGCGGAGCTCCCCGTACGCCCCCATCGCCCTATCCCCTGTCATCCCCCTGTCCCCTAATCCCCACATCCGAGGAAGGGCCCCGGCGCGCGGTTGCCGGGGCCCTCTCGTCACGTCCGTGCCTTCGCCCGCGGCTGCCGCGGGCGAAGGCACGGGATCGGCGGGACGGCGAGGATCACTCGTGCGGCGTCCAGTACGCGGTCAGCCGTCCGACGCCGTGCTCGACCGACTTCCAGGAGCCGTCGAAGCTGATCACGGCCAGCGAGGCGGTCGGGAAGCCGCTGCGGTTCATCCGCGGCAGCAGATCACCGTCGGCCTGGCCCGCGAGCGCGTCGGCGAGCGCGTGGACCCCCGGGTTGTGGCCGACCAGCATCAGGTCGTTCACCTCGTCGGAGGTCTCGTTGAGCAGCGCGATGAGCTCGCCGAGGGAGGCTTCGTAGATCCGCTCCTCGTAGACGGTCTTGGGCCGCGCGGGGAGTTCGGAGACGACGAGCTTCCATGTCTCGCGGGTGCGCACGGACGTCGAGCACAGGGTCAGATCGGGGTTGATCCCGGCCCCGGCCAGCCAGCGGCCGGCCACCGGGGCATCCTTGCGGCCGCGGTCTGCAAGCGGACGCTCATGGTCACTGGTCTCCGACCATTCGGCCTTGGCATGTCGAAGGAGGACAATCCGGCGGAGTGTGTCGACGCTCATGCGTCCCAGCTTCCCATGAAAGACGCCATGGGGCGCGGGGTGTTGAAGCGCTCCCCCCTGCCGGGTGACACCGGGCGCATGTCGTCCTCAAGCACCGATGCGGACGATCCGGGCAAGGGTCTCCAGCAGCCACGCCAGCCCCTGCGGGGCGCTCGCCGCCCTCGCCTCGGAAGAGCCCGCCACCAGCGCCAGCAGGGCTATGAAGGAGGCCACCGGCAGGGCCAGCGCCCACCACGGCAGCGGCCTCAGCAGGCGGCGGGCCCCGGGCGCGGGTGACCGGCTGAACGCGGCGGGTGACCGGCTGAACGCGGCGGACATGCGGATCGCCCCCGTAACGGCTTCGAAGGACGGCGCGGTCGCGGGCCGCGGCGCGCCCACCGCTGTGCGCGGTGTACTTCGAAGCTACGGATCACCGGCGGCCGTTCCCACCCGGGAAACCACCCATGTGTCCCTGACCCTGGCCCCCTAGGGACGGTGGGGCTGTCCCCACCGCTCCCCGCGGGCGGGCGGTCACGGCGCGGCGATACTCGCGACGATGGCGACGACGACGGTCACGCCGAGCATCAGGCCCAGCACGACGAGCAGCTTCTTCTGTCCGCCCTGCGGATTCGGTTCGAGCACTGGCATGCGCCCAGTGTCCCATTCACCTCTCGTCCTCGATCCGGCGGTCCCGGCCCGCCAGCACCCCCACCGCGATCTGCGGCACCATCAGCCCGGCCATGAGGGCGATCGGCAGCCCCCAGCCGCCGCTGTGGTCGTAGAGCGTGCCGACCAGCTGCGGCCCGGGGATGGAGATCAGATAGCCCACGCTCTGTGCGAAGGCCGAGAGCTTGACGACGCCTGCCGTGCTGCTCGACCGCATCCCGATCATGGTCAGGGCCAGCGGGAACGCGCAGTTGGAGATGCCCATCAGCAGCGCCCAGGCCCAGGCGCCGGCCGCCGGGGCCAGCCACAGCCCGGCGTAGCCCGCCAGGCCGCACAGGCCCAGCGCCACCGCGAGCGGACCCTGGTGCCGCATCCGGGACGCCAGCCGCGGCAGGACGAAGGAGAGCGGGACACCCATCGCCATGGTGACGGCGAGCAGCACCCCCGCGGTCCCCGCCGAGACCCCCGCGTCGCGGAAGATCTGCGGCATCCAGCCCATGGTGATGTACGCGGCGGTGGCCTGCAGCCCGAAGAAGACGGCCAGTGCCCAGGCGGTCGGCGACGAGGCGATCCGTACGGGCGGCTCCTCGGCGGGCGCCGCGGCGCCGGCGGCCGGGCCGGAGCCGGGTCCGCGCTGCCGGAGCACCGCGAGCCAGGGCAGCACGGCCACCGCGGCGAGCGCCGCCCAGACCGCCAGGCCGGTGTGCCAACTGCCGCCCAGCGCCTCGGTCATGGGGACGGTCAGCGCCGCGGCGAGTGAGGTGCCCAGGGCCAGCGCCATCGAGTAGAGCCCGGTCATCGAGCCGACCCGGTCGGGGAACCAGGTCTTGATCACGACCGGCATCAGCACATTGCTGACCGCGATGCCGGCCAGGGCGAGCGCGCTGGCGGCGAGGAAGCCGCCGGTGCCGCCCGCGTACGGACGCAGCGCGACGCCCACGGCGATCGCGGCCATACCGGCGCAGACGATCGCACCGGGGCCCCAGCGCCGGGCCAGCCGGGGCGCGGCGATGCCGAAGGCGGCGAAGCACATGGCGGGCACGGACGTCAGCAGACCGGCGACGCTGGCGCTCATGCCGAGGCTCGCGCGGACCTCCGCCATGAGCGGGCCGAGGCTGGTGATGGCCGGGCGGAGGTTGAGCGCCGCGAGGACGATTCCGGCCATCACGATCCCCGGCAGCCAGCGGCCTGCGGTGCCCGCCAGGCCGCTCTTCGCGGCGGCTCCCGGATGCCCCGTCTCCTGCGGTCCGCGGCCCTTCGCGTCGCGGGCGGCGGAGGTCGTGGCGGGGCCGGCCGCGGGGCCGAGGGTCGCGAGGTCTTCGTCTGCCATAGGCACCATCATAGAATCATGGGATGAATGCTTGTCCAGCCGATATCGGTAGCCTCTGCCGGATCGGTAGCCTCTGCCGGGCCGCGCGGCGCCGTGGGCCCGAGGGACCCGCCGGCCGCCGCGGCGGCGCCGCCCGTCCGCCCCTGCACCCCGGAGCGCAGCCATGCCTCTGACCTCGCCCCGCCGGTCCGCGCTGGCCGACCAGGTGATCGCGCAGCTGCGCGCCCAGATCACCTCCGGCGAGTGGCCGGTGGGATCCCGTATCCCGACCGAGCCGGAGCTCGTCGAGCAGCTCGGCGTGGCCCGTAACACCGTCCGCGAGGCGGTCCGCGCGCTGGCGCACAACGGGCTGCTGGACATCCGGCAGGGCTCGGGCACGTACGTGGTGGCCACCAGCGAGCTGGCCGGGGTGATGAACCGCCGGTTCGCGGCCGCCGACCCCGAACACGTCGCCGAGCTGCGCAGCGCCCTGGAGGCGTCCGCCGCCCGGCTCGCCGCGCGCCGCCGCACCGAGCAGGACCTGCGGCAGATCGACGCGCTGCTGCGGCGGCGCGAGGCCGCCTGGGAGTCCGGCGCGGCCGAGGCCTTCGTGGAGGCGGACGCGACCTTGCACATGGCGATCGTGTCGGCCTCGCACAACGAGGTGCTGGCCGAGATCTACGCCGACCTCGGGGGCGTGCTCCGCGACTTCCTGCGGGCCGACGTCGGCGAGGAGCTGCGGCCGGAGGCGCACATGGACCACTCCCGGCTGGTGGAGGCGATCCGCGCGGGCGACGCCGAGCGGGCCGCCGCGGAGGCGAGCGCGCATCCGTTCGGGTGCCGTCCGGGGGTGGCGGGGTAAACGCGTACTGCCCGCCCCGGAGGCCGGGACGGGCAGTACGGAGGGATTCGGGGCGTCAGGCTCCCATCATGTGCACGCCGCCGTCGACGTGCACGATCTCACCGGTCGTACGCGGGAAGAAGTCGGACAGCATGCCGACGACGCCACGGCCGGCCGGCTCCGGGTCGGCCAGGTCCCAGCCGATCGGGGCGCGGTGGTTCCACACGTCCGCCAGCTCCTCGAAGCCGGGGATGGACTTGGCGGCCATCGACTTGATCGGGCCGGCCGAAACCAGGTTGCAGCGGATGCCCTTGGGACCGAGGTCGCGCGCCAGGTAGCGGTTGGTGCCCTCCAGCGCCGCCTTGGCCACGCCCATCCAGTCGTACTTCGGCCAGGCGATCTGCGCGTCGAAGGTCAGGCCGACGATCGAGGCGCCGTGCTCCATGAGCGGCAGGCAGGCCATGGCCAGCGACTTGTAGGAGTACGCCGAGACCTGCACCGCGGTGCTGACGTCCTCCCAGGTCGCCTCCAGGAAGTTGAAGGCGCCCTGCGGGCCGAAGGCGATGGAGTGCACGATGCCGTCGAGGCGGGCGTCCTCGCCCTGGTGCTCGCGGATCTTGTCGGCAAGCCCGTCCAGGTGCTCCTGGTTGGTGACGTCCAGCTCGATGACCGGGGCTTCCTTGGGAAGCCGCTTGGCGATCCGCTCGACGAGGGAGAGCCGGCCGAAGCCGGTGAGGATGACCTCGGCGCCCTCGTTCTGGGCGACCTTGGCCGCCTGGAACGCGATCGACGACTCGGTCAGAACACCCGTGACCAGGATCCGCTTGCCTGCGAGGATTCCACTCATGCTGATCAGTGACCCATGCCCAATCCGCCGTCGACGGGAATGACGGCTCCGGTGATGTACGCGGCCTCGTCGGAGGCCAGGAAGCGGACCGAGGCGGCGATCTCCTCGGGCTGCGCATACCGCGCGAGCGGCACCTGCTTGACGATGTTGTCCCGCTGCTCGTCGGTGAGCACCCGGGTCATGTCGGTGTCGACAAAGCCCGGCGCCACGACGTTGACGGTGATGTTGCGGCTGCCCAGCTCCCGGGCGAGCGAGCGGGCGAAGCCCACCAGACCGGCCTTGGAGGCGGCGTAGTTCGCCTGGCCGGCGCCGCCCATCAGGCCCACCACCGACGAGATGAGCACGACCCGGCCCTTACGGGCCCGCAGCATGGCCCGGTTGGCGCGCTTGACCACCCGGAACGTGCCGGTGAGGTTGGTCTCCAGGACCGAGGTGAAGTCCTCCTCGGACATCCGCATCAGCAGCTGGTCACGGGTGACGCCGGCGTTGGCCACCAGCACCTCGACCGGACCGTGCTTCTCCTCGATCTCCTTGTAGGCCTGTTCGACCTGCTCGCTGTCCGTGATGTCGCACTTCACGGCCAAAAATCCCGCGGGCGGCTCGCCCGAGCGGTAGGTGATGGCGACCTTGTCGCCTGCCTCGGCGAAGGACCGGGCAATGGCGAGGCCGATGCCGCGGTTACCTCCGGTGACCAGAACCGAGCGGCTCAAGAGATCACCCTTTCCGTTTCTGTCCGTCCTGCGTTCGATACGAAACTATCGGTCACGGGCCCCTTCCGGGGAATCGACCACGGACAGGGGCACGTCCTGGTCACTGTCGGGTCCCTACAGAACCGCGGCCGACGCAGCGTGCCGCGTACGGGTGTCCGCTGGGCCGCGGGCCCGCCGCAGGGCATGATGCAGGCGCCGACCACGGGAGGAAGCCTTGCCTGCTGCACCTCATACGCACGCCCTCGACGACGCGTTCCTGGCCCTGCCGCTGCGCGCGCTGGCCGATGCCGCGCTGGCCCGGGCCCGCGCACTGGGCGCCGACCACGCGGACTTCCGCCTGGAGCGGGTCCGCCACGCGTCCTGGCGGCTGCGGGACGCCCGTACGTCCGGGACCGCGGACGCCACCGACCTCGGCTACGCGGTGCGGGTGGTGCACGGCGGGGCCTGGGGCTTCGCGTCCGGGGTGGATCTGACGATGGACGCCGCGGCGCGGGTGGCCGCGCAGGCGGTGGCCATGGCGAAGCTGTCGGCGAAGGTCATCCGGGCGGCGGGCTCCGGCGAGCATGTGGAGCTGGCCGACGAGCCCGCCCACCCGGACCGCACCTGGGTCTCCTCGTACGAGATCAACCCCTTCGAGGTGCCGGACGCCGAGAAGACCGAGCTGCTCGCGGAGTGGAGCGCGCGGCTGCTGGCTGCCGACGGCGTGGCCCATGCGGACGCGTCGCTGATGACCGTCCAGGAGAACAAGTTCTACGCGGACACCGCGGGCACCAGCACCACCCAGCAGCGCATCCGGCTGCACCCGCAGCTGACCGCGGTCGCGGTGGACCCGGCCAGCGGCGACTTCGACTCGATGCGCACGCTCGCCCCGCCGGTGGGACGCGGCTGGGAGTACCTGACCGGCGCCCACTGGGACTGGGACGAGGAGCTGGCCCGCATCCCGGAGTACCTCGCCGAGAAGATGCGCGCACCGAGCGTCGAGGCGGGCACGTACGACCTGGTGGTGGATCCCTCCAACCTCTGGCTGACGATCCATGAGTCGATCGGCCACGCCACCGAACTGGACCGTGCGCTGGGCTACGAAGCGGCGTACGCGGGAACCTCGTTCGCCACCTTCGACCAGCTCGGGAAGCTGGCGTACGGCTCCGAGATCATGAATGTGACCGGCGACCGCACCGCCGAGCACGGCCTGGCGACGATCGGCTACGACGACGAGGGGGTGGCCGCACAGTCCTGGGACCTGGTCCGGGACGGCGTCCTGGTCGGCTACCAACTCGACCGCAGAATCGCGAAACTGACGGGTTTCGCCCGCTCCAACGGCTGCGCGTACGCAGACTCGCCGGGCCATGTACCGGTCCAGCGAATGGCGAACGTCTCACTCCGGCCGGCGCCCGAGGGGCCGTCCACCGAGGAGCTGATCGCCGGGGTGGAGCGCGGCATCTATGTGGTCGGCGACCGGTCGTGGTCCATCGATATGCAGCGGTACAACTTCCAGTTCACCGGCCAGCGGTTCTTCCGGATCGAGAACGGGCGGCTGGCCGGGCAGCTGCGCGATGTCGCCTACCAGGCGACCACCACCGACTTCTGGGGCTCGATGCGTGCCGTCGGCGGCCCGGACACCTATGTGCTGGGCGGCGCCTTCAACTGCGGCAAGGCCCAGCCGGGCCAGGTCGCGGCCGTCTCGCACGGCTGCCCGTCCGCTCTGTTCGAAGGCGTGAACATTCTCAACACTACGCAGGAGGCCGGTCGATGAGCACGCGTACGCCCCGTTCGAGCAGGCCGTACGAGATCGTGGAGCGGGCCCTGGAGCTGTCCCGGGCTGACGGGTGTGTGGTCATCGCCGATGAGCACTCCAGCGCCAATCTGCGGTGGGCGGGCAACGCGCTCACCACCAACGGCGTCACCCGCGGGCGCACCCTGACGGTCGTGGCGGTGGTGGACGGCGCGCAGGGCACCGCCTCCGGTGTGGTCTCCCGTTCGGCGGTGACCGCTGACGACCTGGAGCCGCTGGTGCGGGCCGCGGAGGCGGCCGCCAGGGACGCCGGGCCCGCCGAGGACGCACAGCCGCTGGTCGTCGGCGAGAAGGCGTCCGGCGACTTCACCGACGCGCCCGCCGAGACCTCCTCGGACGTCTTCGCGGCCTTCGCGCCGGCCCTCGGCGAGTCCTTCCGGCAGGCCCGCTCCGGTGGCCGTGAGCTGTACGGCTTCGCCCACCACGGCGTCGTCTCGTCGTATCTGGGCACCTCGGCCGGGCTGCGGCTGCGGCACGACCAGCCCACCGGGACGCTGGAGCTGAACGCGAAGTCCGCGGGCGCCGAGGGCGGCGCACCCCGCTCGGCCTGGGCCGGCCGCGCGACCCGCGACTTCACCGACGTCGATCCGCGGGAGCTGGACGCCGAGCTGGGCCGGCGGCTGGGCTGGGCCGAGCGGCGGATCGCACTGCCCGCCGGGCGGTACGAGACGCTGCTGCCGCCGACCGCCGTGGCCGATCTGCTGATCTACCAGTTCTGGTCGTCCGGGGCCCGGGACGCCGCCGAGGGCCGTACGGTCTTCTCCAAGCCGGCCGAGGCGGCCGGCGGCACCGCGGGGCCCGGCGCCGGCACCCGGGTCGGTGAACGCCTCAGCGAGCTGCCGCTGACGCTGCGCAGCGACCCGGAGGCGGCCGGTCTCGAGTGCGCGCCGTTCGTGCTGGCGCACTCCTCCGGGGACGATGCGTCGGTCTTCGACAACGGGCTGCCGCTGACGGCCACCGACTGGGTGCGCGAGGGGGTGCTGAACCGGCTGCTGACCACCCGGCACAGCGCCGGGCTGACCGGCCTGCCGGTGGCGCCGGGCATCGACAACCTCCTCCTGGAGGGCGGTGGTTCACGCTCCCTGGACGAGATGGTGGCGGCCGCCGGGCACGACGGTCCGGCGCTGCTGCTGACCTGCCTGTGGTACATCCGCGAGGTCGATCCGGCGACGCTGCTGCTGACCGGGCTGACCCGGGACGGTGTCTACCTGGTCGACAAGGGCGAGGTGGTCGGCGAGGTCAACAACTTCCGGTTCAACGAGTCGCCGGTGGATCTGCTGTCGCGGGCGGTGGAGGCGGGCCGTACCGAGCCGACCCTGCCGCGCGAGTGGGGCGACTACTTCACCCGGGCGGCGATGCCCGCACTGCGCATCCCGGACTTCAATATGAGCTCGGTGAGCCAGGGCGGCGGAGGCTGGGCCCGCCCGCGGCATACGAGCCGCCGGGCCTGGTCGGGTGCGTGGGCCGCCGGGGCGAGACCCGGGCCTGGTCAGGCCCGCG